>NZ_JAWJYP010000039.1:0-26775 GCF_033063275.1 Nitrosomonas sp. Is37
CTTTGTGGAAAACCATCGGCAGCATACTGCCGCTCTTCTCAGCATATGAATGCAGAAATTACTTCCTGAATTCAGGGCATGGACGTACTTAAATGCAGAATGCTCTAGCGCAATTGAACGCTCGTCGCAATGGCGAGCAGGATCCGGTAGCGGATGATGCGCTGGCTGCATTGTGCTGCGCCGGGCGCCCAATACCGCTGGTGGATTTACAGATCGTCGACGATACGATGCGTTCGCAGGTTCATGACGGGCAAGGCAGCGGTGAAATCGTCGTGCGCGCACCCTGGCTGACGCAGGGGTATCTCGATAATCCTGAAGCCAGCACAGCGCTTTGGCAAGGTGGTTATCTGCACACGCAGGATATCGGCGCCATTGATCGGGAGGGTTATCTGCGCATTACCGATCGCCTGAAAGACGTCATCAAAGTTGCCGGTGAATGGGTGTCGTCACTGGAATTGGAAAATGCATTGACCTTGGTTGCCGGCGTCAAGGAAGTTGCCGTGATCGGCGTAGCGGATAAACGTTGGGGAGAGCGTCCGCTGGCATTGCTGGTGGTGGATAAAGCTTTGTTCAATAAATCGGCTGCGCATGAACAAATGCGCTTATTAATCGAGCACGGATCGATTTCAAAACACGCGCTGCTTACCCAATTCAAACTGGTTGATGTCATCGCCAAAACGAGTGTCGGCAAAATCGATAAAAAAGCCCTGCGTTCCGAGCACGCTGCTGCGCTTTAAACAGCCTGTATTTTCAAGTCCTCATCAATGAGCTTAGCCGGATTTCATCATATCATTAAATAACCAGTACCCATTGCGGGAATCAACATGAAAATCCGATCTATACCGTGCTCATTCCAGTGCATGCTATAGGCAGTGTTATTGCTGAGTGCTTGCCAGTTCGCTCAGCCGTCCGCACAAGTCTATGACAGTACGTAAATTTTATGGAATACCTGGAGTATTCCGCACGAGCTATGATCATTTCTGGTGTATAACAGAAGAAGGAAGCGGTGTAACCTGTTAGTAAAGATCTCGGCAGATCTACCACCAATAAAAGGAGCACACCGCTTTCTGCAAATCCCCCTATTTCAGACGCATTTCGATATAATTCCTCTCCTCAAGGTGTCGTTGGTTAGCTGAATTGGACGAGTTGAATTCAATAAGAGATTGTTGCTAACGTGATAGTTAAAGATAAAACTTCATGGGTACGGTTGCTATTTCATTTTCGGGGTAGCAGCTTTATGGAAACGTGGCCGCGGATTCTTACAGTGACAGTAACCTCGATGATCGTTACCTATATAGAACTGTATTATAGTATTCAGGCATACTCGCTCACGACAACACCTTTTTTGCTGCTCGGAGTTATATTGGGTATTTTCCTAGCTTTCCGCAACAATGCCTCATACGATAAATTCTGGGAAGGCCGCAAGCTTTGGGGTGCCTTGGTCAATACCTCACGCAGCTTGACGCGCCAAGCTTGCTTTATGTTGGATTCTGTGCAGGATATTGTGGAATTGCAACATTTACGGGAAGTTTTCGTCAAACGTGTGATTGCGTTTGCACATGCGCTACGTTGTCATTTGCGTAATGAAGATCCCGCGGAGGAAATTAAAAAATTTTTACCCCCAAAGGATCTAATCACAGTTCTTCAATCAGCACATCGGCCACTTGCCATTCTGCACCAACTGGGTCGTGATCTTGCATTCGCACGCAATCGGCACTGGTTAAATGAATTTAGTTACCCATTTATGGATGCACAGCTCAATGAGCTATCCAATATACTCGGTGCCTGCGAACGCATTAAAAATACCCCGATACCTTTTAGCTATTCTGTATTGATTCACCGAATCGTTGCTTCCTACTGCCTGCTCTTACCGTTTGGGCTGGTTGAAACGACTGGCATACTGACACCACTCGTTGTACTGATGATTTCGTATGCATTCTTTGAGCTCGATGCTATCGGTGACGAGATTGAAAATCCGTTTGGCTTGCAGCCGAACGATCTGCCCTTAACTGCAATTTCGCGGAATATCGAAATCAATCTGCTTGAATTGATTAATGACTGCAATCGTCCTGAAGCACTTAAGCCAGAAGGTGATATTTTGAAATAAGTTGTAAAAATTTATCAGTAAGAAATCTCAGGATTGTTTACAGAGAGGTTGATTGAAATAATATTGGAGTATTTCATAAGGAGTTGAGTTATTCAAACTCTTGTGTGGCTTGACAGTGTTATAAAAGTTAATAAAGCGGCCGAGTTGAATTTGCCGGTCGATGCAATCTTTAAAGTTGATTTTGTCATACCACATCTGCATCAAGATGTGATCAGTGCGATAGATTTTGATTACTCTGAATATTCAGGGTTTTTACCAAATGCTCTCTTATCATAGCCCACTATGATTTCCTTAAGTAACCACATATTCTGATTTTCTTGGATTTTAAGTGGCATATGCTTAAGAAATTCATATCGTTCAATTAATAATCGATATTGATAGTACGATCATTTATGTCTTTAACAGAGCAATTTATCGCAAGGAGATAATAGACATTCTCTGGAACACAAGAGCGAACGAGATTTGCATAAAATTTCTCAGTCTCGGATGGATATATGTTTTTTTCTAAAACAAGTATGCCAAAAGGTTCACGCAAAGCCGCATGAGGACTATTGGTACAAATGAATTTTAGGATTTAATACAAAATTCTAAAATATTGATTCAACAAAGGATCATGAGTTAAAAGAATTTCTTTTGCCTTGGCAAGCGCTATAGGCTCAGATTCCCATAGTGCAGGTGAATTAGGGCCTATTAATTTAATTTTCAATGCATTCACCGAGCTTTCTTGTACGGTTGGCAGAATATTCTGAGTGCAGTTCCAGTACAGTTTTGGAGAAGGCGGAATTCATATTATTGTTGAGAACGATTGATATAAGCCATCCTTGCTTTTAGTAACTTGCAAGTTACCCTTAAAGTTACCCATATATTAGTAATGTACTCAAAACTTTAAGGAAAATAACCATGAATATCATCACAGCAACACCAGCCAGCAACACATCAGAATTGGCCGTAATGATTCACGATCCTGGCTACGGTCCTGAAGATACATTCGTACCAAGGTGCGTTATCTTCGAGGGTGAACTGGTAGCTCAAGCGTCAAGCAAGGCTGTATCAGAAATGATCGGTAAAGCATTGGGATCATTCAAAGCGGGTCGCTGGCAAGAGTTGAACTTATACCGCACCAAGTCAGGCAAGTTCATTGCTCAACGCATTTACCGCACACAGCGACAAGGTGAATACGATGTATATGAAGGGGCAGTCTGCGAGAATCACAATCAGGTTATTGATTTCTTCGGTAATGGCTGGCTTGCTAAAGAGCTATACGAAGCTGTGGCACTTAGTACTGTAAATTGCCAGCTTGTTTAAGGGGAATGCAATGGAAAACACAGTAGCACCAACAAACGAATCAACCGATAAGCCAATGACACACGATGATATAAGGGCAGCCTTTGAAGATGTTTCGCTCTACGTGGAACGTATCATTACGCTCGTTTGTTCAGCCATCGAGCTTTCAGAACAAAAAGACCTTCCTTACGGACTCATGGCGGAAAGCATGAATATATTAAATGAACTTGCTCGAGAATCAGACAAGTATCAGCGTCAGATTAAGAAAGGCATAGCGGGGGTAATTCATGGATAACGCGACAACACCCACCAATAATCAGTCAATAGAATCACTCGATAATGACCAGCCAATGACGCATCAGGAAATAGAGGAAGCCTTTGAAACGCTATCGTTATTTTTTCACAGGATTAACACGCTTGTTCAAGCTAACATGCATCTTTCAGAACCAACTGGGATGACTTACGATCTCCTTTGCGAAACAGAAATAGTCACTCAAGAAGCCAAAAAGACTGCTAATAAATATGTGTCTAGGGCCTTGAAAGGAATAATCGAGTAATTTAAAACAGCAAACCCGCTAGGCTGTTAAAGGTCTAGCGGGTATTTTTTTGCTATTGGTTCTCTGGAACATTTTGCTATCTTCAAGCAGAACATAAGAAAACCCTCACCAAGTAGGATGATATCTAGTGAGGGTTTATTTCACATTAGAGAGGTTCATGACAAATCCTACATGATGAAATACTTTTAACGGCTTCTATTTTTGAAACTTTAGGATAAAAAAGAGTAGGGCACATACAAAAAACCATTCACGCCAGAAAATAAACGCCTCTACGCAATCCTAGCCGGGCATTTCTTCGCTTAGTATTTGATTCAATCGCCTGATCATTGAAGGGTATATTTCATCGTCAGGTTGCGCCTTTAGAATAGGGGTTACCTCGAATTCCAAATCATCATTTTCTTGCAGAAAGCGTGTTACTTCCTCAATATAGATCAGGAATAAAGGTTGTTGTGTCCTTACTACTTGCTCCGCCGTAATATTAACGCCACATTCTCGAAGGGCAGTAGCTAACCAGCCCATTTCTTGAAACCATCGCACTGGCATTACTTCGGTTAGCACATGCTTTATTACGCGGTTCAATTGTTCGTCATCCACGCCTGAAAGTATGTGGTCTGCTGAGTTCGCCTTTTCACATTTCACTCCGCTGTTACCGTCAATTCTCCAGCGTTTTGTCTGCGTTACGTCCAAATTCCGACGCCTCCATTCAATAGCCGCCTCAAGGCTATCTGTTGGCATACCGCGCTGTTTCAGTTTGTAGACCATGCGTACCGAGATACCAAGGCCTTCTGCTAAATCTTTTATTTTCATGTTGTGTGAACTGTGCACTGTGAACCCATTTTCAATTTTGGATTGCTAGAATTTTGATGGGATTTCATTACCCCCAAGGGTGAAACCACCTGGAAGTACCTTAAGCCTTTGCACGTCAATGTGTAGACTGTCCGTTGCTTTGTCTCGCTTGATTCAAGTAGCGCAAGTGTGCATCTGTATCTGTTGTAAGCTTATTTAAAATAATATGATGGTCAGTCTCCGGCACACCTGCTTTGCTCAAGTATGCGCTAATCTCTCTCAATTCTGCACTCACATTTATTACTGCCGCCATTTCTTTAGCTCCTAGTTTTTACGTTAATAAAAGAATATTTTGTTACTATTTGCCGCCTTGCTGCTGTCAAGTTCCCGCTTTGCAGTAGAGTAATAGCGCCCGCGTGCGTCTGCATCCTGCATAAGCCTGTCGGTCAGATAGCAATGGTCTGATTCATCAATGCCTATCGCGCTTAACCATTCACACACTTTCATCAATTGCCTCTGCTGCATATCAATTATTTCTGCCACTTTTGCCTCTCTTTCAATAGTCTGTATATGCCGCTTCTGCTTATGCCAGTTTCCCGGATCACCTCCTTTACAGGTGCACCACGATTCAAACGGCTTATTGCTTGCAGCTTGGTTTTCTTCTTTGGTTTATTCTTTGGAATGTATGGTGTAGTACCGCCCCAATCTTGCCTCACTTCTTCTTCGATCTTATCCAGCTTGATCACAACGCCTTCGCCAAAATAAGCAACAAGCACAGGTTTAACCCGGTTAAGCACATCGTCGACAAAATCGCTGCTCATCCGGTTATCTTGGTTTAAATACGCTGCATCGCTTCAGAATATCTTGCACCGGTCTGTAACGTGGATTACCCGGGTTAGTGAGCTTCCATTGCTGGCAATGCTCACCAAAGAGAAACAGGCAATCACGACACTTTATGCGGTCATCTGGTCTACGTTCATCATCTGCCACCGTGTGACTAGACTCAAACTCACCTTTTGCATGTCGTAAGAAATAAGCCAATGCCTCAGGGTCATTTCTACATTTATCAATCACTAGGTAATGATCTTCTTCTGGTTCGCCAATTTTGAATAGCCAGCTTTTTATAATTTCAATCTGACTATTAGTTATTTGTGACGTTACAGGCGTTACAGGCGTTACAGCTAGTATTGGCGCGGTTTCCCGTGTAACGTCCCTCACGTTACAAGACGTTACAGACGTTACAAACTTATCACGCTTGTTTGCAAGTAAAGAATCAATCCCCATGCTTACACCTCAATCATATGAACATGGTAAAGCTTCTTGACTCCAATACTGAGACGGGTAGTCTTTGCGCGCTCTTTACCGCTCTCAGGTGTCTGCAATACTCCCGCTTCCTGCAGTACGTCTAACGCCCGCGTGAAGTCAAAGCCTCTTAACGCTTCACGTAATCCGCCTGAAGTGAAGAAGTACGCGCGTATGCCATCGCTATCACGCCACCAGCCCGCCCGATCACGAATTACAGACAAATTATGACTATTGACGTTATCCGCATCAGAAAAACGCGAATCCCCATGACGACTGATAAAATCAGATACCTGTTCTAGTATCTGGTGTTTCTCGCTGTTCCCTTTGCCGCGTATTGACTGCCAAGCTTGCAGGCCTTTAACAGCCGCATCAAATGCCGCACCTTCATTCCAGCCGGTTAAACCGTATTCAGTAGCAAGTTCACCCGCTAGTGCTATCAGTGCAAATCTTGCAGTAACCCGCTTGAATTGCCCGCTGTCATCATCGCCCTTAGATTCAGATAAGCTTTTGAATTGATCGAGATACTTTTTAAAGTCTCGATCATCACGGGTAAGCTTTTCGAGAAATGCCCGTCCACCGTGCCCGTAATGGTTTGAAGCAATGCTTTTGATTTTGTCTGATAAAGCCGCGCCATTAGGTAAACTGTGCAGCTCATCGAATGCACCATATTTACGGGCTGCTGGTATATCCAATAGCCTGACTGATTGACCGGCCTTGACCGTGCGCCCGCTCTCCTTGATGGAAGTTTCTATCGTTCGTTCACCACTGGAGATAATGAAGCACTTCCAGCGGGTTAAACTTCTTGCGTCACCATTTCTATTAGCTCGCTGCTTACCGTATCCATTACCTAATGAATAAACGATCTTGCCCACTTCTGCTGGCTCACATTCGCTTATTTCGTCCAGGCATAAAAGATTATCGTTAAACAATGAAGCCGCGCCCTCAAGGCCGTTTGCTGTAGCCTTCCAGCTTCTACGGTATGCCTTGCCACCCCATGTTGAACGAGCAGCATCTAACAAAGTTGTTTTACCCGTTGAAGAATCGCCAAACCAATGAATGCCCCCACCATCCAAACCGCACGGCTCCAGCATCACGCCAGCAAATGAAGCAGACAAAGATAAGATAAGCGTAGGATTTCCCACCGCAAGCCTTGGCAATTCTTGCCAGCCTTCCAATGTACCTGCCTGGGTGAACTCATCAAAGAAACTAGTATTGCTCTGATAGATGATATTGTCTTTGTCTCTTCCAATAACTTCATCAGGTAGCACAAAGCTATCGTTATACCATCCGGTTTTAGTAGCACAATTAATCCGCTTCTTTGGATGTTGGGATTGAATGTAATTGCTAAGCTGATTCCGACTGGTTGGGTCGATCTCGACACCCATACTTAACAACGCGCCACGCATTTCTTCACCACTGCCTTTTAACATTTCCATAGGTAAAGGCCATGTCCGCCAAGTACTGATTGAAGTCTTGAAGTGTAATAAGCGCCCAAAGTTGTTTAAGTCTTTATCGTGGGTAATCGCTTCAATATGGATGGGTGAGCATATCCACGTTTCAGTAGGAACTTGTACTTCCTCGCCGTTTTCTTTTCTGGTCTTTATGCCAAAATACCAGACGCCAGGACGGTATTTACTCCCACCTTCTTCAAGCCAATCATCCAAAATTAAATATTTCGGCCGCTCTTTTAAAGGTGGGATTTTGCAAGTTGTAACGTCTGTAACGTCTGATTTTTCGCTGACGTTACAGACGGAAGCCGCGCCGTTACTTGTTGTAACGTCTGTAACGTTTGTAACGTCTGAATTTAGTAATGTCTGACTAAAAAATTCTGTTGCTTCCATTTCAAGGTTTGATCTATTTTCCATAAGACCTCCTTGAATAGCTCACTGCATCGTTAATACGAATAACGGCTTTAGCTAAATATTCCATGTCAGCTTCAGGCAATTTATCGCCCTCATTGATTCGACGGGCCACAATCAGTAAGACAGCCGCATCAAATGCCAGGGCTTCCAGTATTTGCCATTCATGAAAGTGCGCTCTTGATTGAGGGTCATACTTCGCCTTGTTGCTATCTGGGAAAAGATCACTAACCGATAACCCCATAGCGCTCGTTATTTCGTGAATGCTGCAGCCTGCAAAGCACCTCATGAGGATTTGACCATCACGGCCAATGCTGACCGCCAGGCTACGGGACTTTCTGTCATCATGACCAGGGCAAAAAGCAAGCAATCCGCCGTTTTGTCTGCGGATTACTCCCTTTAGATATGGGGTGATTTTTGATAAAATATCACTGCTATGTTTGAAATCGTTGTTTCTAGGTAAGGGGGTCATCGCTCTGGCTCCCTTTTTTCATTTGTAAGCATAAATCCTCGCTAGAAAATAAAAGGAAAGAACCCGGCCGCAATTGACCGGGTTTTTTGTTTAAGCTCACCAAAAATCATGCTCAGCTTTGAATTTCTTGATAGCTGCATCAATATCGGGTTGTGATGGGGCTGGGAATGCGCTTGCTACGAGTCCTTGCCAATTGACTGGGTAATAACCCCCACAAGCTGTAGCTACATGTGCTGCAAGGAGTTTTTCTATGATTTTTTTATTATTAGCAGCCAGTTCACTTACTATAGTTTTTTCGATATCCTCGCAAAGACGACGCCTGTTGAAATATATTTTATCGTTCAGGCTGCTTATCTCTTTTTGCAGCTCCTCTTTGACCTGTGGCGCCAGCTCTAATCGTTGCCTTACTTTCTCTAACTCATTTTTTAGCACATTAAGTTCACTGTATTTTTGATTGGCCTCTACTTCATCTATTTCGCCTTTCATCGCTGCTTTGACGGCTTTTTTGCAGTCGATCTCTGCTTGCTTTACCTGAATTGATAGTCTGCTTTCCAGGGCAATATCTTCAAGATGCTTCGCCTCAAGCAAGGTTGTTTGTTCGGTTTTGCGTTCGCTCTCTGCGAGCAAATTTTTTATGATTTCTGTGGAATATTCGGCCATTGTTTTATCTCCTGATTATTTGAATTTATGCTTGGTGTGGGTGGTTGCTGTTTGGCTGTGATAGGTCAGCCCTATAGTTGAGTGGGTCAGCAAGCCATCTGTGAATCTCTGCGTTATCGTAGAAGGTACAGCGAATGCCCATACGTTCAGGCTGTGGCGCTTTACCGTCCCTTGATAACTGTCTGAATTTTTCCCGTGAAATGGGAATGAATTTTTTGAATTGATTGAACCGGCTTTTTCCTGTTGCAGGCAGTGCTTCTGGTTCTGGTAGCTTGTTTGCGTCCATTTTTGCTCCTGTTTGTTGTTAATAGCCAATAGCTGGCAACAGGGCAAAATGTATATTTCTAGATGATATAAGTCAGTAACGAAATTAGGGGGGGGAAGTTTCGTTACTTGCATTTCATTAACTTTCTATATCCTCCATTGACAAGTTCTTCCGCTTTCTTGAAAGCGTTATATGCTTGTTGTTTAGCATTATCTTCATCTATTTGCGGATAGAGTGATTTTCCGATTTCTAAAAACGTGGCTCCACTTTGTTTAGCGTCATATGCACGTAAGTACATTGGTATATTTTTAAGCTTAATGCCAATTGAATCTCGTATTTTTCTCCAGTCATGGTCCGGGCAATATTCTTGCAAGGTGTCCAATATAGATTCCCTTTCTTGCAATAGAATTTTTGCATTTTCCAATTGTTTATCTATTGAATAACGAAGATCAAATCTTAATGTTAGTTCGTACCAAGCTTCAGGATCAGGTGGGGCTAGTTCAAGTTCAGTTTCAGACTCCTCTCATCCTCTTTCAGTAGCTATAATGCCTTTGCCCTCAGTTAGGTGATGTTCAAAATCTGAAATTTCTTTAGGTAAATCTATGTGGTGTGGTATGCAATCATAACCTTCATCTTTTGCTGGGTCAGTTAAATATAGAATTTCCCATTTCTCATCAATTAAGTAATCTTCGAGTGAGCAAAAGTATGGAGTTTCATCGTCCGTTCGAGAGAAATATTCACCTATCGTTTCATCACCATGTGTAGGATATTTACAATAGCGAAATTTTGCTGGATCAAAGGCATCAGCTAAACTATTACGGCTATTACGCTTAACTAACTCAGGGAATTTAGAAAAATTTTCATAATCTCTTTGATACTCTGGATTTCGACGCAGAAAAGCCCATATCCACTGTTCTAATTGCCAATTATTAGGCTCAGTCGGATATGCTGAAGCAATGCGCCAATCAGGCGGAATAAATGCGCTCATTACGTACCTTTTCGTATACCTTAATTTTGAAACCACGCCAGCAAGGTAAGGTTTGCCTTGTTTTCGCCCCGTCGGGCTAGGCGTGGCTTGACTTAGAAATCTGTTATCGTTTTGCTATCTGTAATCCTGCTTTAGCTGGTGTAAATTCAATTCCTGCGTGTTCCAAATAATCCGCCCAATCCTGCATCATTCGTCTACGCGGTTCTAAATACAGAGCATGGTTATATGAAGCTGATATCTCATCCCTGGGACTGTGTGCAAGCTGTAGCTCGATATGCTCATGGGGATAACCCTGTTCATGCAGGATGGTTGATGCTATACCCCTGAAGCCGTGCCCTGTCATTCTTGAGTGGTAGCCCATACGATAAAGGGCAAATAACAGGGTGTTATTGCTCATTGGCTTATTGGGATCACGTTCACCAGGGAACAATAAAAGAGAGTAGCTTGATAGGTCGCTTATCTTCTCCAATACCGTTATAGCCTGGGCAGACAAGGGCACAATATGAGGGGATCGCATTTTCATGCGTTCTGCTGGTATGCGCCACAGTTTTGCATCAAGCTCTATTTCATCCCATCGCGCACCGATCAATTCACTAGTGCGAACGAACGTTAAAGCCATTAACTGCAATGCAAGCTTGGTTAAGGGCTGCCCGTCATATGCTTCTATCCTTCTAAGCAATTCGGGTAACTTTTTTTGATCTAGTCTTGCATAATTGGTCTTTTGGGTAGGTTTGAGTACATCAGAGGGTTTTATATCTGCTGCCGGGTTACGTTCAGCCAGTCCATGCCCAACTGCATAACGGAATATCTGCCCACAGGTGCTTAATGCTCGCTTGGCTATATCCAAAGCACCACGGGCCTCAATCTTTTTGATTGCCATTAACAGGGCAGGGGCTGTGATGCTGTTAATAGGCTTATTTCCAATCATGGGGAAAACATCAGCCTCAAGCCTTCTGATAACGTAATCAGCATGACGCGCTGTTCTACCAGGCTTCCAGTGATTCCACCAGAGACGCGCTACCGATTCAAAGCTATTTTCAGCCGCTAATGCTTCTAATTGCTTTTGTTCTTGGCGATGCTGTGAGGGGTCTATTCCTTGCTTTAATAGATCGCTGGCAGTTACCCGCAGTAATCGGGCTTCTTTAAGGGTAACCTCTGGGTAAGTCCCTATGGATAGCATTTTTTCTTTGCCGTTATAGCGGTATCTGAACCGCCACCACTTGGAACCGTTAGGCTGTATTAATAAGACAAGGCCATCACCATCAGAGAGCTTATAAGGGTTATCTTTGGGTTTTGCTGCTTTAATAACCGGGTCTGTCAGCTTCATATGGGTAAGTTTTTAAGGGTAATTAAACTTACCCTTAATGTTACCCTCTTTTTGGATTTGTTACCCGCATTTTCTAGGGATGCCTATATTTGGCAAAATCTGCTTGAATCTAAGTGCTTATGCGGTTATATTTGGAATTGATGGGTATCTATAGGGATACAGTTGGCGGAGAAGGCGGGATTCGAACCCGCGGTACGGTGTAAACCGTACACACGCTTTCCAGGCGTGCACCTTAAACCACTCGGTCACTTCTCCTATTTGCTTCAGTAAAATAATGTTTAACTCAAAATAATAGGGTGCCAAGGATAAACTAGTTCATACTTTGGAGCAACTTTTATACTGATTGTTTCCAAGAATAAATCTGAGTTTCCGAGATTCTTTAGAACTTTATCCCTCCCGGGTCAAATATTCCTGGCGACACTTTGCAGGAATACAAGATGTTATATCGATACCATAAACATACATCATGGCACTTATGGTTATGCACGCTCATGCATGTATTTTACACAGTGAGCTGCGGAGAATTAAACCTAAATGAGATTAAATATGCGAATCAAGCATTCCTGCTCCTTGCCCTTAAGACGCTAGTAACACAGAGATTATTCGTCATATTCAGATTGATGAAAAACTATCGCATTACATTATTTTATTTGGAAGATTTTTTAAATGACATGGGAACGAAAAATAGATCTTTTAGTCTATTTTGTTATGAATCTTATGACATTTGAGAACAGAGAGAGAATGAAACTTTTTAAAAAAATACCTAACCCAAGGGAAATTCGGCAGAAGCTTGGTCTTAATCAACAAGAATTCTGGAATAAGGTAGGTGTAACCCAAAGTGGCGGTTCACGTTACGAAAGTGGGCGAGAAATACCGAAAGCTGTCAGAGAATTGGTACGATTGGTCCATATTGATCAGATTGATTTGACCAAAATCAAACGAGACGATCTAATTGTGGCTGCAATGCTAAAAGTACAGTACCCTGATCTGTATAAAAGCTTGAAAAAATCAGCAAAATTGAAATAATTCCGAGAATTCCCTTTTAATAAATCGGTCAATTGTATTATTGACTGATTTATAAATTATGATTATGAATGAACTTTTACCGCAAACCCAAGCTTTTTAATTTTTACGGCAAATGATTCTATCCATGCCGCCGAAACTTTTGAGAGCCGAGGCGCCTCAGGTTGCAGAGAGGGACGCGCTAGTCCATAAAGCAATATTCCCTGTAACGATATTCCTTCCTGTTGTATCTTATAGAGAAATTCAAGATAAGCACTGATTTCTTTTTCAGCAGGAGGTTTTCCATCTATTTCAAACACACAAGTTTGTAGCCACGTAGGGCATAACGATGCTGCCAATTTTAGATTGGCATGCATTTTCTTTAGGCTCATGCGGGTATTATTGATACGTATTCGACCTTCTTGCGCCACACTATCCAGTTTGAACCAGATCTCACCATTTAGCTTCGCCATATGGCTTAGTCCTCGCTGGACAGAAACTCGATCTATCAAACTGCCATTGGTAATCAGAACCAATTTGAGTGCTTCTGGTAAGGGAAAATCATGCTTGACCCGTCCAATCAAGCTGATTACTTGTTCGAACTCTTTTGCGCTCGTTGGCTCTCCATTACCTGACAAGGCGATATCATTGATACGTCTGGCTTGTTGTGGCACTTTATCCAGCATAAAGTGTCCATAAAGTAATTCATGAAGAAAGGTGCGCAATTCTTGTTCCAACCTGACCAAATCAATGGTTGGTGCGGAACCACGTTTGAGATCGGGTACTTGGCAATAGACACAGCGCCAATTACAGGCATTATTAGGATTCAGATTAATTCCAATTGATACACCAGAAGCTCGACGCGAGATAACGGGGTAAACGTAAGTCATACTAACGCTATCTCGGCTATGATCTGAAACGCTTAATAGTTTAGAAATAGGTTGCAATGGTATAATCCATCATATGTTGATTACGCGAAGACTAGAATTTGATGCTGGCCATCGTATTTCCACTCATAACAGTCAGTGCCGTCATTTGCACGGCCACCGGTATGTGGTAGAGATTACTTTATCAGGCAATATTATCTCTGACGAAGGTGTACCAGAGCAAGGTATGGTTATGGATTTCTCTGAAATTAAACGTATTGCTAAAGATGTCTTAGTCGATAAATGGGATCATGCTTTTCTGGTGTATGCCGGAGATACACCTGTAATTGAGTTTTTGCAATCACTGAAAGATCATAAAACAGTTATTTTAGATACGCAACCGACAGCAGAAAATCTAGCAATTAAAGCTTTTCATATATTAGATCTTGCATTTCAAGATACTTATGGAAATCGTCTTACATTAGAACAAGTTCGATTGTATGAAACCCCTAATTGCTGGGCGGATGCAAAAAAGAGAATATATTAATAATACCAACAATCCATAGTAATTTAAATTAAATAATTTGTAATCATGTTTGTTGATTCCCACTGCCATTTGGATTTTCCTGATCTCGCCAGTAATCTTGATGAGATTCTTATCAATATGCAACAAAATAGCGTTACTCATGCATTATGTGTAAGTGTTAATTTAGAAGATTTTCCTCGTGTGCGAGCTTTGGCAGAATCACATGATAATCTTTATGCGTCTGTGGGTGTCCATCCTGATTATGAAAATTTAATTGAACCGAATGCTCCACAATTAGCCGAACTTGCTAATCATCCTAAGGTCATTGCGATTGGAGAAACCGGGCTTGATTATTTTCGGCTTAAAGGAGATCTAGAATGGCAAAGAGAACGCTTCCGTCAGCATATACGTGCTGCAAAGCAATGCCATAAACCACTTATTATTCATACACGAGAAGCAGCAGCCGATACGCTACGTATCATGGCTGAAGAAGGGGCAGATAATGTAGGAGGGGTGATGCATTGCTTCACCGAAAGCTGGGAAGTTGCCCAACAGGCAATTGAAATGAATTTTTACATTTCGTTTTCTGGCATTATTACTTTTAAAAATGCTACTTCTGTTAAAGATGTCGCTAGAAAAATTCCTCTTGATCGAATCTTGATTGAAACAGATTCCCCTTATCTTGCTCCCGTACCTTATCGCGGAAAGATCAATCAACCTGCTTTCGTACGTTATATCGCTGAGGAGATTGCCAAGTTGCGTGAGATGAGTTTGACGGAAATCGCAGCAATCACTACAAATAATTTTTTCAGCCTATTTAAGGCAACTTGAAATGGGATTCTTTCTGAATAAATATCAGTTAATTACCATTTCTATTATTTTGATAATTATATGCCTGCCTATCAATACAATTGCTGGCATTGATGAGGATCTTATCAGGGCGATTGAAAACAATAATGTGCGTACTGCGAAAGAGCTTTTAGATAAAGGCGCCAATCCAGACACCAGAAACCGACAAAGTTATACATTGCTGATGATTGCAGCACGTGATAATAATAAAGAATTAGCTAATTTATTGCTTGAGGCAGGAGCAAAATTAAACTTGCGTAATAAATATGGGGAAACAGCCATTATGTTAGCGAGCTACCATGGTCAAGTAGACATGGTTAAGCAATTCTATATCAACGGTGCTGAAATAAATCATAGTGGATGGAATCCATTAATTTATGCCGCTAGTAGAGGCTATACTCAGATTGCGCAGATTCTTCTGAGTGTGGGCGCTGACATTAATGCTACTTCAGACAATGGTACATCAGCATTAATGATGGCCGTGAGAGGAAATCATTATGAGACTGTTGAATTTCTGCTAAAGAGCGGGGCAGATCCCAAAATTAAAAATGAAACGGAAGGAACCGCCCTAAGCTGGGCAATACAAAGCGGAAATAAAAAAATTGCTCAATTGCTGAAAGGTAATACGCTTGAGTAACATGCTCTTAACTTTATTGAGGTAAAAGATATGGTAGAGAGAGAATCTGTAACGCTGGACCTTCCAGATTCTTCCAAAATATTTTACCTGCTTCGACACTATTCGTTTGAATAACAGCAAGTGCATCAAAACCACCCTCTGGTGAAGGTGTTGCATTGACTATCATACCGCATGATTGCTCTAACAATTCAGCACTAAATAACTGATCGCCAGCCATGACTGGTTGGGATGAAGCAATGTTGACCAAATACATGCGACGCTTTAATTTACCAAGATATTGTGTCCGTGCAATAATTTCCTGCCCTGGATAACAACCTTTCTGAAAACTAACCCCTCCCGTGACATCAAAATTGACCATTTGAGGAATAAATTGCTCTTGTGTTATGGGTAATATGACAGGAATACCTGCTTTAATCTCCAGCCAATCCCAGCAGAAAGTTCCAACTGGTGTCGCCTTTAAAGCTAAATGTGGCCATATCATGACTGCATGATCTAGCGTTGTGATAATTTCATAGCGATTTATATCTTGGCATAAAATACTTCCTTGCTCAGTATGGATTATTCCAAGCGGTGAGATTGGTAAAGCTATGCTATGGAATATTTCTTCAATCAACAATTTTGCTTTATTTCCTGCAATACCAATACGTATCAAAGAATCACTGCTATCATTTAATCGTACTTTTGCACGCAGTATGTACATTGAAAGGCGTTTAGAAATAGCCTCAAGCAAAGTAGAAGGTAATTGCATGAAATATTCATTGTGGTCAGCGTGTGACCAAATTATGAAATTTGCTAGTATTCGACCTTTAGGGGTGCAATAACTACCATATTGGGCGGTCTGGTGATCAATTTTTCTCAAATCACAGGTTAGCTGTCCTTGCAAGAAAGTTAATACCTCTTCACCTGAGAAATGAATCAGACCAAAATTAGAGAGATCAACCAGAATGGTATCAGTTTGAGCATTTTTTAGTTCTGTAACATCATCTCTGAAATGTATAACATGCCCTTTTTCAATAGTAGCGTTGTATTCTTGCAAGAAAGCTTGCCAAACAGGATTCATAGCAATATATCTGATCAGAGAAAAATATTAATTATTTTCATTTATGCCAGTATTAACTATTCATCTCACATCCTCAAGACAGTATGCATTATTGTTATGTTTTACACATTTTGCAGTTGTCTGTATATTATGGAAGATAGATTGGTCAATATTTATCAAACTAATAGGGACTATTTTACTAGCTATAAGCTTATATTTATATTTACGCTATCATGCATTGCTTCTTTCACCTCGGTCAATCGTATCCTTACATTTTTCAGAGGATGGGTCTACTTGCACAGCACAAACTCAATCTAATGAGCATATTACATTTATAGTTAAGAGCGATACTTTCGTAACACCCTACTTGACTGTATTGAGTATGAAATCCCCATATTCGATTTTTCCTCGTAATATAGTCATTTTCCCAGACGGTATCAATGCTGAGAAATTTCGACAATTACGAATATGGTTAAGGTGGAAATGGAAAAGAAAATAAATTGATTCGCTTAATCAAAAACAGAAAAAAATTATTTTTGATTTTTTTATATTAAGAAGATTAAATTTCTTCTTCTGCAGGTAATGTTCGTGCTTCTTCTTCTAGCATGACTGGAATACCGTCTCTAATTGGAAAAGCCAAGCGATCAGGTTTACAGATTAATTCTTTTTCATTTTTCTTATAAATTAAAGGGCCTTTACACAATGGACATACTAAGATATCTAAAAGCTTTGGGTCCATAAATTTTTCTCTTAATTTTTTTAAAATAATTTCTCGTAATCTAATATCTATTGCTGTTTCTTCATGCAATACCCAAAATTTCTCATTGGCTTGATCCAAGCATTTTACAGCATCCTCTTCTCTCATAAGAATGATTTCGATATCGGGAAATTGTAAATCTTCTTTGATAAATTGGTAATTATCGATAACTGAATGAGATCTTACATTTAATTTTAAGTACTTTAGTTGATCCAGAAAGTCATGAGAGTGATTGATATCAGTAATGACATGAATAAATTTATCCTTAAATGCGGAAATTTCGGAATGATTATTAGGGTTAAGCAAATTAACAAAATATTCATTTCCTGGCCGCATATGAAATATTTTGGTTTGGTTTTCAGCGTTTATTGATAGCTTACTGCTTTTTTCATTCATCACTACTGCATCTGCTGTATTTAGGCGAGATAAACTATCACGTAAAGGTCCAGCCGGTAAAATTAAACCATTACCAAAATTTTGTTTACTGCTATCGACTACTACAATCTCCAAATCTCGCTGCAATCGAAGATCCTGTAAACCATCATCACAGATGAGTACATTGCATTCAGGATGAGCTGTAAGTAAGGCTTGTGCAACTTTTACGCGATCATGACCAATCCATATTGGACAAATACCTTTACTTTGATAAGCCATCAGCAGGGATTTATTTCCCACAACACTGGGCTTGCTTGAGATAGTAACGGCGAGGGGTGATCCATAATTCTCAGAGTAGCCGCGACTAATTATTCCAGGGCGTAATCCAAAAGCTTTTAATAAATTAATTAGCCAAATGACTAAAGATGTTTTACCAGCATCGTTAACAGTAATACTATCAACAATAATTATGGGTACCGATATTTTAACTGAATGTAATACACCAAGCCGATATAGTAATCGCTTGCATGCTAATAACAATCTAAAAAACAAACTAAATGGCCAAAGAAGAATTATATGAAGAGGTGTGATTCGATACCAATATAATTCAGACCAATTCATAAGTTGAATATTTCTTTAGAAGACAAACAATATGGTGTGCAAAATCTTAAAGAATTAAATTTAAAAAATTTTAATTTAGAAAAATTTTTTGATGTAATAGTTAATTTTCAATTTAGTGCGAGTTACATCACAAAGAAGTATCCATGTTCACACAAATAATTTTAATGCAGTTTCACTACCAGCAGGAATATTATGTGTTGTCATCATGGATTGAATATTTATAAGTTGTTGCTTACTTCTTCTGATACCATTATCACTTAGTGGCACGCGATTATCGTCTACTATGATGCCATTTAAGGTAGAAGAAAAAAGTCTTGCAAGATGAGCCATTTGATCAAATACTTTTTCACCATTCGCTACTCTCGGGACATCAAATAAAAAAGTAATACCATGTGTGGTAAGCGTACGCATATTAGCAGGTAAGAAAGGCGTTGCTTCATAGTTGCTCAGAGAGAACAATATTGTATTGTTTTCATCGCGATATCTGAATGCACCCTCAGATTCAAGCCTAAAGCCAGCTGCCTCAGCTAAAGCGCGTATTTTCGTCCCAACAAAAGCACCGCCATCTTTGCTGATAATATTAATACCCATTACAACATCTACTTCTGCACAAAATTTATCGAGAGACACTGCTCTTATATGTGCCTTCGAAATATCAGGACAATCAGCGACTGCATTTACTTGTGAGGCAAAATCTTCGACCATATCACGGAATCGAGATAAATTGATTTCACTCGCTGGGCCAGCTCGATCAGCCAATTGTAAACAACCATTTAAATATATATACCCACCTTTAGTATTAAGTGATTCCATGGTAATCTCCTCCCAGGTTTGACCATCTTGCGTAAGTCCAAACCAATGAACAGGTTTACCAAAATCAAATTTTTGTTGCAATAACTCAGTTAGCTTATCATAAGTGATTAATTTGTTAGCTCGAATACTTGTAATGTAATTAATTGTGCTATCAAAATTAACTGATTTCTGCTCGACTAACGGTTCATCAATTGGCAGATTATCAGGTTCAAAACGTGCTTGCTCTTTTATGGAACTCGATTCTGCATATGGTTCTTGTAAGGGTTCAGTACCGAATTTAGGTTCGATACGATCATTTTCCCAAACAGTTTTGCCCATTTTTTTCAATAACGCATCTTCATGCTCATGCTCAAATGAGCGTTTCACGTTACGACGGTAACGTGCTTGCTGCAGCCAGTTAAAAAAAACTACACCACCGATAACAGTGGCACCAATAATGATTAAGCTGATTTGTAAGTCACTCATACCAAAGTCGCTCATGGTTTAATAAGCCAATATATTAATTCCTATCATTATAAATATAAACCCTTGCCATCCTTAAAGGTGGTTTTAAACTATACCTATTTCTTTGTTAGAGTTTATGGCGTTATCAAGATCAACTGTAACTATACGTGAAACACCTTGTTCTTGCATGGTAACACCAATTAATTGTTCTGCCATTTGTATAGTAGTTTTGCTGTGACTGATGAACAAAAACTGAGTTTCTTTTGACATACGTTTTACCAGATCACAAAAACGTATTGAATTATTATCATCTAAAGGTGCATCCACTTCATCTAATAAGCAAAAGGGCGCGGGATTAAGCTGAAATAATGAAAATACGAGTGCTAAAGCGGTAAGCGCTTTTTCACCACCCGAGAGTAAATGAATAGAGTTATTTTTTTTGCCAGGGGGCTGTGCGGTAAGTTGCATCCCCGCATCAAGAATTTCTTCACCGCTTAAAACCAGCCTTGCTTGACCTCCACCAAATATAGCTGTGAATAATTCACTCAAATTAATATTTACTTTATCAAAAGTTTGCATTAAGCGCTCTCGTGTTTCGCGGTCAATTTGTCGAATTGCATTTTCTAAAGTGGCGACTGCTTCTTTCAAATCAGTTGCTTGTTCGTCAAGATACATTTTACGTGCTTGTGAGGCTTCTAATTCCTCCAATGCAGCGAGATTAACAGCGCCAAGCGCTGTAATTTCTGTATTAATTCGATTAATTTCTGCTTTTAATCTAGAAGGGGGGGCATTATTCAATAAAGGTAGCAATTCATCTTCTTTAGCACCGGCTTCCAGAAGTTTTTCGTTAAATTGATTTTCCGTTAGACGCGCTTCCTGTTCCTTGAGTCGTACCTGATTGATAGATTCTCTGAGTTGATACGATTTTTGCTCCGATTTAAGCCGTGCTTGCTCCAATTCACGTAACGTATCCATTGCATTTTCTAGATCATGACGAACTGAAGCCAAGATCTGTTCATGATGTATTTTCTTTGCTAACCATTCACTAAGCTGAGTTTGAAGAGATTCGTCATCTAAATCTGCTTGTGCATTATGCAATTTTTCCAGATTCTCTGTTAAATCAGCTGTATTATTGCTGATTGCCTGAGCATCATTTTCTAATTGCTCAATTTTGTATTGACAGTTTTTTTCATGAAAGATAGCTTCACGCATTTCCTCTGCCAAATTTTGTACTAGCAATCGATGTTCATTCAGAGTCTGCTCGGCAACTTCACAAGTTAACTTGATTTGCTGCAGTTGCTCTTCCAGATTAACTATTTGCGCTTTACTTTCAGCCAATTTTATTTCTGCTTCTTGCTTTTGCGTGTATTCCACCGATATTTGATGTGAAATCTCGATTAACTCATCTTCGATTTGACGATGTCGCTGGGAAACACGTTCTATAAGCTGTGAAAGTTGTACGATTTGAAGCTGCAACGCGTGCTCCTGTTGCTTTAGTTGCGTTACCTCGCTACGTGATTCCGAGATTGTTGCTTCGTGCTCGTAGCATCTTCCTTCTATCTCAGTCAAAGTTAATTGGGAATGCGACAGCTCTTTCTCAAATGTATCGATATCAATCTCAATTTGGGCTATTTCACGTTGCCTTGCTAATACCCCATGTAATTGCGAATCAGCTGCATAATAGCTCAAACTGCAGTTAGTAAACGCATGGCCTTCGGGAGTAACCAACATTTCGCCTGGAAGAAGTTGTTTTTGTTGGGTGAGACCCGCTTCAATATTGCTAATGGTAAATATGCCACTTAACCATGATTCCACAACGGGTTGAATAGTAGCATGCGTATAATTTAGATATGTGCTAAGGGGTTTCCATTGATTCTTTTCATGCCGCAGATAATTTGCAGGCTGATTTCTGATTGGAGCTGTTTCAAAGATGGACCATTTCCCAGGAGGCGGATTATTCTTCCAATTTAAAGCAATTCCGAGTTGCTCAACACCCGCAGCATTGATCCGCTCATGCAAAACAGCTTCTAGCGCATTTTCCCAGCCTTTTTCTATTTGTATGTATTGCCATAAGCGTGGTAATAAATCTAATTGAAGCTGAGATATCCATTTATCTAATGCTTTATTATTCTCCAGCTGGCGTTGTATATGCTGTAAAGCGGCATGATGGGCCTGAGCTTGAGTAAGCTTTTGCTGGACAGATTGAACATTCTGCAAAGCTTCTTTTCGAGTATACTCAGTTGTTTTTAGCTGACTTTCTGTTTCAGTCAAAACATCTTGTTTTTCTTCCAATTGAGCTATGATCTGATTTTTTTCTTGTGTTAAGTTAGTAAGCTCTATTTTATCGATTTGCGGTTGTGAATTCTTTTCCTGGAGCAAGCGCTCATGACGAGAGTTTAATTGTTGGATGACTTTATCGGCATGAACCAGATGACTCTGTTGCAGTTTTTCTGTCTGCTGTGCAACTAACAAATTTTTCTGCTCAGCAAATAATTGATCTTGGCTAGCGCGAAAAACCGATTCCATATCCGGCAATTTTTCATTTTCTGAGTAGTAATTTTCACTGCTGGTTATACAAACCAATCTTGCTTGCTCAATTTCACTACGCCAGTGATTAAGGTGATCAAATGCCTCTTGCATTTGATACTGATTGTTTTGTAGCTGTATTTCGACTGCAGAGATTTGTTTGGCAAAATATTCTCTATTTTCCCGCGTATGCTGTAGTTTTTGCTCAACACGCGCAACCTCAGCATTGATTGCATATAACTCTCCTTGCATCTGATGCTGCTGTTCACTTACAGCGTGTTGCTGTGCACGCATTTCTTCAAGCTTTTTGTCTACTTCGTGTAAATTGGTTATTTCATTTGCCAACTCCAGTTCAAGCTGCTGAATTTGTTCCTCAGCATGGATACGTTTTGCAATCGCTTCCTGTTTTTGAATTAACCATAAAATATTACAAGTGGTGTTTAATTGTTTTTGCAACTCACTAAATTTCCGGGCGATATCTGCCTGTCTTTCTAAGTGCTGTAACTGCTTTCCCAATTCTTGGAGAATATCTTCTACGCGCATGAGATTCCCGTGTACATCAGTCAATCGCAGTTCAGTTTCATGTCGTCGATCACGATATCGGGAAATACCGGCAGCTTCTTCAAGAAATACGCGTAACTCCATGGGCTTAGCATCAATAATCCGGGAAATCATTCCTTGTTCAATGATTGCATAACCGCGCCCACTTACCCCTGTCCCGAGAAAAATATCGGTAATATCTCGACGACGTACTTGGGTATTATTGATGTAATAGGTTGATTCACTATCTCGTTGAATGACACGTTTTATAGATATCTCACTGTAAGCTGCCCATCGGCTGGCTACTTTTCCAAGTTTATTATCAAAAATTAACTCTACACTCGCACGCCCAACAGGTTTTCGGCTGATTGATCCACTGAAGATTACATCCTGTATTGACTCTCCACGCAAAGCCGTCGCTCTGGATTCACCTAATACCCAACGAACAGCGTCAATGACATTTGATTTTCCGCATCCATTGGGACCAACAATCCCAACCAGATTACCGGGAATAAGAATAGTAGTAGGTTCTACAAAGGACTTGAAGCCAGCGATTTTGATTTGGGATAGACGCAATTGAGTAATAAATAAAATTGGTATAATTTGATGAAAGAATTACTTCAAAAGTTATTTTAACTGATTTAACCTTAATCAACCGAGTTGAAGAGACCTATCGCATGGCGAGTAAGCCCTCAAAAAAACTAGAAACTTTCGATAATCCATTTACTGCCAGAGATTACCGAATTCATATGGAAATACCGGAATTTACCTGTTTATGTCCTAAAACTGGACAACCTGATTTTGCAAGACTCATTTTGGATTATATTCCTGATAAAAAGTGTGTCGAATTGAAAAGTCTCAAACTCTATATTTGGTCTTACCGTAATGAGGGAGCATTCCATGAGGCGGTCACTAATCAAATTCTTGATGACTTGGTGGCTGTTTTAAAACCGAGATATATGCGGCTTACTGCTAAATTTTATGTGCGAGGTGGCATTTTTACTAATGTCATTGCGGACCATCGCAAGAAAGATTGGAAACCGGAACCTGTGGTTTTCCTTGAAACATTCGAGGAACAGTTAAATACACGTGGTTAACAGCCGGGTATATTGCTTAAATTAATAATAGGGTGGGTAACTGTAATGGATAATTTTAGAGTAGAACGTGATGCTATGGGCACTATCCAAGTTCCTGACCATGTGTTATGGGGTGCGCAGACGCAACGATCTTTACAAAATTTCAAGATTTCCAATGAGAAAATGCCTGTTACGCTAATCCACGCGCTTGCATTGGTAAAACGCGCAGCAGCTCACGTCAATTGCCAACTGGGCTTGCTTGATGAAGCTGTTGCAAATGCCATTATTACAGCTGCTGATGAAGTGATTACTGGGCAACATGAAACGGAATTTCCACTGGCTGTCTGGCAAACTGGCTCCGGCACGCAAACTAATATGAATATGAATGAAGTATTGGCAAATCGTGCTTCTGAATTATTGGGAGGAGGGCGCGGCAGCCAACGGAAAGTTCATCCCAATGACGATGTGAATAAAGGACAATCTTCCAACGATGTATTCCCAACGGCAATGCATGTGGCTGCAGTTCAGTTAATTCATAATCAATTAATACCCGCTATTCGGACGTTACGCCAAACATTATTTACTAAATCTGAAGAATTCAACCCTATTGTCAAGATAGGCAGAACTCATTTGCAAGATGCAACCCCATTAACGCTAGGGCAGGAATTTTCTGGATATGTTTCACAATTAGATCATGGGCTCAAGCACGTTGAGGCATCGTTACCTCATTTATATGAACTGGCTTTGGGTGGAACTGCTGTCGGAACCGGATTAAATACGCATTCTGAGTTTGCTGTGCGTGTATCGGCTGAAATCGCAAAGCTAACTAAATTTCCTTTTGTCACTGCTCCGAACAAATTTGAAGCACTTGCAGCAAATGATGCACTCGTACATGCTCATGGTGCATTAAAAACACTAGCCGCATCTTTAATGAAAATTGCCAATGATATTCGTTGGTTGGCTTCTGGCCCCCGTTGCGGAATTGGCGAAATCAAAATCCCAGAAAATGAACCCGGCAGTTCAATCATGCCCGGTAAAGTTAATCCTACTCAATCAGAAGCCATGACCATGCTGTGCTGTCAGGTAATGGGTAATGACGTCGCTATTAATATGGGTGGCGCAATGGGTAATTTTGAACTTAATGTAATGAAGCCATTGATCATTCATAATTTTCTACAAAGTGTACGCTTGCTCGCAGATGGAATTATGAGCTTCAACGACCACTGTGCAGTAGGCATAACAGCTAATGTTGAACGTATTAATATGCTGGTGCAACATTCCTTAATGCTCGTGACAGCCCTAAACCCTTACATTGGTTACGACAAAGCTGCAGAAATTGCTAAAAAAGCATATCGTGAAGAAACTTCGTTAAAAGAGGCGGCACTTTCTTTGGGTTATGTTACTGCAGAAGAGTTTGATGCATGGGTTAATCCTGAAAAGATGATTGGAAAAATTAAATAGCATTCTTAGTATTATGAACCCAATACTGACTAGTATCTCTTTACTTGTCATAAGTAATGTTTTTATGACTTTTGCCTGGTATGCACATCTCAAAGAATTGAACTCTGCACCTTGGTTTGTTGCAGCAGTACTAAGCTGGTTAGTGGCTTCTTTCGAATATATGTTTCAGGTTCCTGCAAATAGAATCGGCTATACAGTGCTTAACGTTGGGCAACTTAAGATCATACAAGAAATAATTACATTAAGTATTTTTGTGCCTTTTGCTGTTTTTTATTTAAAAGAACCACTAAAACTGGATTATTTATGGGCTGGTCTTTGCATGGTAGGGGCAGTCTATTTTATGTTTAGAGATTAAATCTTTTAATCAAGCATTCCTAGATTATTCTCTAAGAATGCGTGATCCATGGGAGGAACGCTGTTATTACAGCTTTGAATTCTTTGAAAAGATTGATTTCTCACCCTTAAATCAGCTCGCGCTGCACGGCGTGTCTTTAAAATTGATGCTGCTGCAATAAATACGCCATCAGAATTAGGCATTAAAGTATGTATGAAGCAAGCCTCTATGAAACGTACACAGGTTTATTTATCTAAGGTGCAAGAACAAGCGCTAAAGTGAATTGACGCATGTGGGTTACTGATGAAAAAGTTGTTGAACGCATGCAGATTATTCGCGAGAAATTTAACCGTTAAAAATGGCTAACTATCTCCTGGATTAAGCATTTATCATGAAGAATTAAAAAGTCGGGCAGGAAATCACATTTTTTCTGATCCTTTTCTTTCTATCGAATTGCATATAACGAATAAACTGTCTTTTACCGATGAAAAATGAGTAGCATTTGCAGGCTCTACCGGTGCCATTAATAAAACCAAAGTGACAATAGAGGCCATTAATATGCTTGCCGCCACGCTGTTTGATTTCTTGAAACAGCTTTCAAAAATTCTCCTTCTTCTTTCGTCTTTCTCTGTAACCAGATTACTTGCCGCGATTACTTCCAGTCTGTCTACTTTTATGTAATCTGCTAGCAGTATACAAACATCTATTGGAAGGCCTCTTTTTCCAGCTTTAGCCATCCTCAAATTTACATCCAATATACCTATTCTCTTAGCTAGTTCAATTTGAGTTCTTGCTTTTTCTACGCCAATTTCGATGAAGTCTTTTAATTCTGTCATATTTATCTCCTTGATATATCAAATTTGATCTATTTTAATAGATCAAATTTGATATAATTAATTTCTAATTAATCATACGTTTCAAGTTCCCGTAAGTCAAACATGGATATTAATTATCAGGAGAAAGTATGAAAGTATTAGCTCTTAATGCAAAACGCATCCACTGTGCAAAAAAGTAGATGGAAAACCCCACAATATGTAGGGGTTGCCATCTCTTTACTTCTCCGTCCTATTCTCAAGGTAATTACAACATGGAAGGTTATGGATACGATACGGCAAACTTACCGCTTGAACCTACTGTTTATCCTAAATTTGCACCAGTCATCACACAACCTAAAGTTCTCAGATTAATCAGAGAGAGCAGAGTTTTTCAACGGCCTGTTAACTGTTTAGTCCCACGGTATGCTGGAAAGGATCAACGTTAAATCGTTCTGGCTCTTTTGTCCATATTTTGCAAATGTAT
>NZ_JAWJYP010000040.1:0-21332 GCF_033063275.1 Nitrosomonas sp. Is37
ATTCATAAAATGGTGAATGTTAACAAACAGCAAAAATCGCTACATCAGCTAGCTCTCACAATTTCCAAACAGTTTCTGAGGCTCAACCCAGGTTTAAACATATTGCCTTTGCTAAACTTGATGCACTACTCGCTCTGTGCGAGGCAACGACTTGTCGCAGAGTACGACTACTTGATTATTTTGGTGAGACTATGATTGCTGTCGCATGTGGCAACTGTGATATTTGTCATCACCGCCGGGAGTCTGGGACGGAACAATCGCCGCACAAAAAGCACTATCCTGCGTTTATCGTACTGGCCAGCGCTTCGATCCAGAATATTTGATCGACGTGTTACGTGGCAATCATAATGAAAGCGTAAGCAAGTGGGGGTATGACAAAATCAGCACTTTTGGTATCGGCAAAGAGTTTAATAAAGGAGCATGGCATGCAGTTTTTCGGCAATTAACAGTACTTGGATATCTCGCTTGGGATAATGCAGATCATCGTTCACTGCATCTAACTCCTGCTTGTCGTGCCGTATTGAAAGGAGAACAAATTATTCATTTACGCCTTTCTTCCAAACGTAAACCGAGTACTTCAGCACGCCGCATGCACGACTCTATTTCGCCAAACTCCCAGAATTTGGGAAAAAAATCGTAGCAAGCAGCCTAAAAATATGGTTGATGAAATAATGAAAAAACAGATTCTTGAGAAAAGCAGTCACTGACGTAGATCATAGCAATAATCAACCAAAATTTTTTAAGAATCAATTGTTGTTGCCCAGATTGATGGATTAATTTTTATATTGGATCGGAATATTATTTGTAGGAATAAACAAGGAAATAAAATTATTTTTGAATATTTTTTAAAACAATTTTACAAAATAATTTTTATGTTGCACAAAAGCAACACAATGTTGCTTAAAATCGAAAATTTGATTGTTTTTTGTTGCACCACTGATTTATGTTGGGCACAATTTATCTAACCTTTCCAGTTCGGAAGGTCTGGATAATGAGAAGTATTTAATAAAAATAAGTTTGATAGATTTTAGGCATGACGATCCCCGTCTTTTTAATTTTAAAGGAGAGTTTCACATGAAAAAGAAACTAATTGCGTTGGGAGTAGCTGGTGCACTTGCAGCCCCGCTAATCGCCACAGCACAAGGTACACATGTCACCATTTTTGGTCGACTACAAGCTGAATACTCCACGGTTCATATTAATGGTAATGGTGCTCAAACAGGCATACTTGATGATGCAGCTCAATCACGCTGGGGTCTGCAGGTTGCAGAAGATCTTGGAATGGGACTCAGAGCTATGGGTCGCGTAGAATTTTCTTTTAACCCTGGTTCCGGCAGATCTGATAGCGCTCGTGAACAATGGGTCGGTCTTGGCAGCGATCAATGGGGTGAACTCAAATTTGGTCGAGTTCAATCTCCCTTCAAGGATTTCGCAGGTGGTCATACCATTGATCCTTTTGCCTATACCAGTCTGCATGCCAACGGCAGCGGTGGCTTGATGGTCGCATCACAAAATGGATTAGGATCAGGTGACAACAGCTTTGTTAACAGTGCAGCGCGCTATGATTCACCCGTAGTTGAAGGCTTCTCCATGTCAGCTTTGTTGATGCCGGGCGATGCCAGAAAATTGGATCCATCCAGAGCTAATGCAGGCTCAGCAGCGTTTACTCCCGGCGTACTTGATCCACTCCGCAGTGGCGATCCCTTCCAAAACTCCGGTGGTGAAGATGGTGAATGGGACTTCCAGATTGCAGGTAAATATAGTCAACAGTTCGATGCACTCGGTGTCAACATTTTTGGTGGTTATTCACGCGATAATGTCAGCAATCGGATGAAAAGTTTAGGTGGCGTAATCGATGACGAAGAGATCTGGCGTGGTGGTGCACTGATATCTTTTGCCGACCTGCGTGTTCGAGGTCAGTATGAAGCAATCAACAATGCCAATCCTTTAGGCGGCGCAGCTACCTGTACTACCGCTGCTGCTTTCGGGAATGCTGCCGGCTCACTAACCCTTGATGGCCGTGGTCAATGTAACTCAGCCATGAATGCCAATGGTGATGGCTGGCTCTGGATTGCAGGCGCCGATTACACGATCGGTAATACCATGCTCATCGTGCAAGGTGGTATGGCTACAGCACAAAGCATTGGCGCACTAGCCAAGAAAGATATTGAAAACATTACTGCAGGTGTCATTCACAGTCTGAGCAGACGCTCCAGTCTGTTTGGTGGTTATCAGCGTGTTTGGGTGAAAGACAGAAATCTTGCTGCAGCTGGACTAGATGCAGACCGTAATGTTTACTCAGTAGGTCTACGCCACGACTTCTAAACAAGGCTATAGCTAACAAAAAAGGGCACCTAAGGGTGCCCTTTTTATTAGAAGAAACAATTACAGCAGAAAAATATAGTATCGGTAACTCCGTTTAGGAGTTCATCACAGCATTTTGCAATCAGCGACGATTCTTACCCAGGATGGAACCGAGTATCCCTCGCATAATCTGTCGACCGATCTCAGTGCCCACGGTTCGGGCGGCGCTTCTTGCCATTGCTTCTATAATTCCCTCGGGTTGGTGTCCTGATCGCTTGGTAGCCACTTTCTTGCCCAGTAAGTCATGCCAATCAAATCCACGATCACTTTCTGGCTGCATTTCCTTGCCAGCTTTCTTCTCAACCTGCTCTTTCAGAATTTCATAGGCTGATTCGCGATCAATAACTTCCTCATAGTATCCAAAAAAGCCTGAGTTACGAATTATTTTCTGCCGCTCCTGATCCATTACTGGACCAATATGACTCATGGGTGGAAAAATTTTGCCTATCTCAACTGGATGCGGACGCCCTTTCTCGTCCAGAAAAGAAATTAAAGCCTCACCTACTGCTAGTTCAGTAATCGCCGTTTCGACATCGATGTGAGGGTTGGGACGGAATGTTTGTGCAGCAGATTTAACCGCTTTTTGATCTTTGGGGGTAAATGCACGCAATGCATGCTGAATACGATTCCCAAGTTGTCCAAGTACCACATCGGGAATATCCAGTGGATTCTGGCTGACAAAATAGATACCCACTGCTTTCGAACGAATTAATCGCACCACCTGCTCGATTTTATTTAACAATACTTTAGGCGCATCGTTGAATAATAAATGGGCCTCATCGAAGAAAAATACCAGCTTGGGTTTATCGAGATCTCCCACCTCGGGGAGATTCTCATATAACTCTGAAAGCAGCCAGAGCAATAAAGTAGCATAAAGACGCGGCGTGCTATGCAGAGTTTCAGCCGACAAAATGCTGATCACCCCTCGCCCATTTGCATCAATTTTCAAGAGGTCTGCAAACCTCAACATCGGCTCTCCAAAGAGATGCTCGCCCCCTTCATGCTCCAATTGCAATAATCCCCGCTGGATAGCACCTACAGATGCGGCTGAGATATTGCCATATTCAGTCGCCAGCTTTTGAGCATTCTGCGAGGCATACTGTAGCATGGCACGCAAATCTTTCAGATCCAGTAATAACCAGCCCTGATCATCCGCAACTTTGAAGACCGCTGTTAATACCCCTGTTTGGGTATCATTGAGGTTAAGTATGCGCGCAAGCAGCATGGGCCCCAAATCTGAAATCGTAGCACGAAAGGGATGCCCTTTCTGACCAAAGACATCCCAATAAATAACTGGATTATCAGCATATTCGATGGGTGCTAAACCGAGCTCTTTAGCTCGCGCTTCCACTTTTACGTTACCGCCACCAGCCTGACTAAGTCCTGACAGATCTCCTTTGATATCTGCCATGAACACAGGTATGCCAGCGCGGGAAAATTGCTCTGCCAGAACCTGTAAAGTTACCGTCTTACCAGTACCCGTCGCCCCTGCAATGAGACCATGTCGATTAGCCATTGAAAGCAAAAAATCAAGCGTCGATCTTCTCGACTGCGCTATGATTAACCTATCACTCATATTTTAAAATTGAGCATGAATTAAAAATCAAATTCTTCTTCTCTGAATAACTTACAAGTGTATACAAAACTCAATCTTATCAGTTGAAATATTCCCTGCCTACTTATCCGACTTTCCTCTAGCAGAAATAGTTATATCCACAATGTAAATAAAACCTGCAAGTAAATTACACTACAATATTCATTCAACTACTTTTGATAATCATCAAAAAATTCAAATTATCATGCCTTTCGATCCGGTTATTCTTTGGACTGATGCGCTAGTTTACTTACTCGTAGCTGTTGTGATCGCTATTGGTTGGTACATGCAGCGTCACACGCACTTGCTTACGCCGTGGCGACGGGTAACACATAGCGCAAGTGGTATGGCGGCTCTTACCGTTCTATTCTTTTTTATCCTGATTGGACTGCTCGATACCATCCATTTCCGCCCTGCTTTAGACAATACCAGCGATAATCTAGGCGAAAAGGTATACAGTGTAGAAGTATTGAGTCTTTTTGATGTCATCGCGACGCCATTACGTACTCGTGTGGAAAAAACTTATTCAGCCCCTCTTTCAGCCCATCTTTATGCAAAAGAAACCGTGGAATTACCTGATGGAAGTCAAGCACGGGAATTTACCAGACTGACGTTCGGCGGGATACACTTAGAGGATCCCGAGGTTCAGCAAACGGGTGACATTACTGAGCGATCAATCAGAGGTGCGGCAGGAGGATTATTGGTCTGGAGTGTAATCGTGATTAGTTTGGGCATGCTATTAGCCAGGAGGCATAAGATAAGCTTTCTGCAAATGCAATCTGAAATTTGGAAAGGCACTACCGAAACGCCCTGGCATGTCATAATGATTACGCTTGGATTGATACTCGTTTTGCTAGGCATAGTCGTTGCACTATCTACCCATTACCATGTGCTGGGTACCGACAAGGTAGGGCAAGATGTGCTGTATCAATCGCTCAAGAGCATTCGCACTGGGCTTGTGATTGGCACACTGACCACCCTCATCATGCTCCCTTTCGCTCTTTTATTAGGGATCGCTGCTGGTTACTTCCGCGGTTGGGTAGATGATGTTATCCAGTATACCTACACGACATTAAGCTCGATTCCCAGCGTTCTACTCATTGCTGCTGCAGTTTTGATGATGCAGGTATACATCGAAACCCATCCAGAAATGTTTGATACTATTTCAGCGCGTGCTGATTTACGCCTGTTATTTCTTTGTATCATACTTGGCATCACCAGTTGGACAGGTCTGTGCCGGCTGCTACGTGGGGAGACTTTGAAATTGCGTGAAATGGAATACATTCAGGCTGCACATGCATTTGCAGTTTCACATTGGCGGATTATCAGTCGCCATATCCTCCCCAACGTCATGCATATCATCTTGATTACTATCGTCATGGATTTTAGTAGCCTAGTGTTGGCAGAAGCTGTACTTTCTTATGTAGGCGTTGGCGTTGATCCTTCCATGATCAGCTTTGGCACCATGATCAATGCAGCCAGGTTAGAAATGGCGCGGGAACCAATGGTATGGTGGACACTACTCGCAGCATTTGGATTCATGTTTATATTGGTGTTAAGCGCAAACCTTTTTGCCGATGCGGTCCAGAATGCATTTAATCCACGCATTAAAACATTATCAGAAAGAGCCAGTAGGTCATCTCATCAAGCAGGTAACATGTTGCAATCCAATACTTCCTCATCCCGACCAGCTCCTGCCGCCATCTCTCCTGAAGCAAAGGACAATACTGTACACCCATGATGCCGCTGCTGGAAATTGAAAAACTCAAAACGATTTTGAATACTGGTTCAGCACCGATTCATGCAGTAGACGGGCTGGAATTAAAAATTTTTAAAGGCGAAACATTCGCCTTACTAGGAGAATCCGGTTGCGGTAAATCCATGACAGCTCTTTCCATCATGCGCCTGTTACCGGAAACAGCAGAAATTATTGAAGGCCATATCAAGATTGACGGCAATGATTTACTGCTTTTACCAGAAGCTGATATGCGAAAAGTGCGGGGTAAGCGTATCAGCATGATTTTTCAGGAGCCAATGCTTAGCCTGAATCCAGTCATGACCATCTCATCACAAATTGAAGAAGTATTGAAACAACACTTTGATTTGCATCATACTGACGCACAAAAACGCATCCTGGGTTTATTGCAGCAGGTAGGCATCCCGGATGCATCGCGCCGCATGGATGAATTCCCATTTCAGTTTTCTGGTGGAATGAAACAGCGCGTGATGATCGCCATGGCACTCGCTGGTGAGCCTGAGCTACTTATCGCAGATGAACCTACTACTGCATTGGATGTCACGATTCAAGCTCAGGTACTTGATCTCATGCGTGACCTCCAGCAACGCACCGATATGGCTATCCTGCTGATAACCCATGACTTAGGGGTTGTTGCTGAAATGGCGCATCGTATTGCTGTCATGTACGCTGGAGAGATTATCGAGACTGCAACATGTGAAGATTTTTTTCAGCAGCCTGCCCATCCTTATTCCCAGAAATTATTTGCCGCCTTACCAGAAAGAGCTAAACGCAATCAAGGTCTCGCTGTGATAAACGGAAATGTCCCTCCCCTGTCACAAGCATTCCAAGGCTGTCGCTTTGCAGAGCGCTGTGATCATGCTTGGGAACTATGCCGCCAGACAGTACCCGAGTGGATCGAAATAACCCCTGGCCATCGGGTTAAGTGTCACCTCTTCAGTAAAGAAAATGAATCCGAATACCAAGTTAATATGAGGGAAAAACAAACAACTTCAGCCATTGAAGCTTATCACGCAACACCTCATCAGGATTCACCATTATTGAACGTCACTAATCTTAAAATTCATTTCCCTATTTACAAAGGCCTACTAAAACACACTATCGGACACGTTAAAGCTGTAGATGGTATTTCGCTTACGATTGCTCCTGGAAAAACGCTTGCGCTAGTGGGTGAATCAGGCTGTGGCAAAACCACAGTAGGCAAAGGTATTTGCCAACTCATCCCAACCATGGCAGGAAGCGTGCAGTTAAATGGTTCCGAGCTCACTGGATTAACACGCAATCAGTTACGTAAGAAACGGGCTGAATTTCAGATTATTTTTCAGGATCCCTATTCATCCCTTAATCCTAGAATGCGCATTATCGATATTATTGTAGAAGGAATGAATGCCCTAGTTTCTGATCATCGTTACAGAATAAAACCTGAGCAACAGCTATCGTCACACCAGAAAGAAAATAAGGTCGATGAGCTCCTCCAGCGTGTAGGTTTGCCACCGGAAGCAAAATGGCGTTACCCACATGAATTTTCTGGTGGTCAGCGACAGCGGATAGCAATTGCACGTGCTTTGGCAGTTAATCCTAAATTATTGATTTGTGATGAACCAACGAGTGCACTGGATGTTTCCGTGCAAGCACAAATCCTAAATTTGCTCAGAACTTTACAGCAGAACTTAGGTCTTGCTTATTTATTCATTACGCACAATATATCGGTAGTAGAGTACCTGGCCGATGAAGTAGCTGTCATGTATCTCGGGAGAATTGTAGAAAAAGGTCATGTGGATGAAGTATTGAATACCCCTAAGCATCCTTACACACAGGCACTTCTCTCGTCGGTGCCGATGATCGAAGCAACATCCAGGCGCACAAATAGTACTCACCTGAAAGGAGAATTACCTTCTCCTGCTAATACACCATCAGGTTGCTACTTTCACCCTCGTTGCCCTTATGTAATGCCAATCTGCCGAAAAATTTATCCAGATAAAAGTACCTTTAGCCCGACACATAGTGCACATTGCTACCTTTACTCACAGAACTAAAATTCAGCATAACCAGATAATAAGTATTTAAGGATTTTCAATAATGATTGAGCAAGAAGTAAAACGACGCCGCACATTCGCTATTATTTCTCACCCGGATGCAGGCAAAACGACATTAACTGAGAAATTGCTTATGTTTGCGGGAGCAATCCATATCGCAGGCAGTGTCAAGGCTCGTAAAGCAAGTCGCTATGCAACTTCTGACTGGATGGAGATCGAAAAGCAACGGGGCATTTCGGTTGCAAGCTCAGTAATGCAAATGGAATATCGAGATCATGTTATCAATTTGCTTGATACACCCGGCCACCAAGATTTCTCCGAGGATACCTACCGTGTTCTTACCGCTGTAGATGCCGCCTTAATGGTCATTGATGCTGGTAATGGTGTGGAAGCACAAACCTTGCGCCTACTGGAAGTATGTCGCGCCCGCAATACACCGATTCTCACTTTCATCAACAAAATGGATCGTGAAGTACGTAATCCACTTGATTTGATCGATGAAATCGAGCGCACGCTCGGTATGGCAACGATACCCTTTACATGGCCGATAGGAATGGGCAAGGAATTTCATGGCGTATTTGATCTTCAACATCACTGCATGCGCATGTTCCACCCCGGCGCTGATCGCGTTGAAAATGAAAACGAAATGATCATCAGTAATCTAGATGATAAAGCAATGATTGAATGTCTTGGTGAAAGATTCATTGAAGCACGCCAGGAAATTGATTTAATTCGTGGCGTATCTCCAGAATTTGATCATGCTGCCTTTCTTGCTGGAGAACAAACGCCAATATTTTTTGGCTCAGCAATCAATAATTTTGGTGTCCGCGAAATTCTTGATGCACTTATCGAACTCGCCCCTCCTCCTAGATCGCGCAAATCCATTCAGCGTGAAGTGCCTCCCGTTGAATCTAAATTCTCCGGTGTCGTTTTCAAAATCCAGGCTAACATGAATCCTGCACATCGCGATCGCATTGCGTTTGTACGTATCTGCTCGGGAGAATTCAAACGTGGAATGAATCTCAAGGTTGTCCGGAGCGGCAAAGAGGTACGTACTAGTACAGTTGTTTCATTCCTATCGCAACGACGGGAACTACTTGAAGTTGCGTATGCCGGTGATATTATCGGAATTCCTAATCATGGAACATTGCAACTTGGCGACACCCTTACCGAAGGGGAAACGCTACATTTCACCGGTCTACCTTTTTTTGCACCTGAAATATTCCAGACGATCGAAATTGCTGATCCAATGCGAAGCAAACAGCTCAAACTAGGCCTAACACAATTAGGTGAAGAAGGCGCGATTCAAGTTTTCCGTCCCCACATAGGTAGTAACTTATTACTAGGTGCGGTGGGAAATTTACAGTTTGAGGTAGTAACACATAGACTACAGCACGAATACGGGGTAGATGCTCGCATTGCCACTGCTAAATATCAATTGGCACGCTGGATTACCGCTGATGATCCCAAGGAGTTGCAACGCTTCATCGATTCAAACGCACACCGTATTGCTTATGATGCGGTCGATGCCCCTACATTTCTTGCTTCATTCGCTGCGGAATTAAGTGTAGCGAAGGAGAATTGGCCTGCTATCTGTTTTCATAAGATGCGGGAGCATGCTGGATTAGTATTTGAAACTCATGCAGGTAACTGAGGAAGAATTAACTTTCTAATTATTCAGATTAATTGCAACCTACTAATCAACCAAAGCCACAAAAATATACCATACTTTGGAATTTCAAATATATTTGCGCTTTTCTTTACTTTCTCCAATGTCATGAAACTTTAATGAAGCCAGTCCCTCCAATTCTGATTAAAAATAAAAAAGCTTGTTCGAAGTAGGGTTAGGTTATCTGTTAGGATAGGATGGAGATTCTCATGAGAAAGACTAGGTTTCTATATTTAACGGCTGCTTTCTTAGTAATGACGTTGAATGAGACAGCATGGGGATATGATGGTTACAATTATTACGATGGCTATGGATACTACCCCGATGGATATAGTTTGGGATTAGGATTAGGTTATGGTTCATCAATAATTGGTTATCCTTACTATTATGGCTATGGAGTTCGACGTTATGGGGGATATGGTTTTGGCTATCCCTATTATTATCGGCCTTATTATGGAGGTTATGGACCGTATTATTATCCCCCCATTTACGTTGTACCACCAACCCCCCCGGTTTATATCCAACAACCAAGCACTGTGCAACCTCCCTCACCCCCAGAAACTAATTACTGGCATTATTGTGAAAACCCGGCAGGCTATTATCCTTATGTCAAGAAATGCCTAGGTGGGTGGTTAAAAGTTCCACCCCAGCCAAAGGAATAACTTAAGGAGCCATCATGCAAAAGATTTCAAGATTAACTTATCTGTTACCACTGCTTTTGCTTACCGCATGTGTACTTATGCCCAGTGGCCCAAGTGTTATGGTTTTGCCAGGTGTTGGTAAAAGTTTTGATCAGTTTCGTAGCGATGACTATCAATGCAAACAATATGCCAGTCAGCAAGGTGGTGGTCAGACGACTAGACAAGCTTCCATTTCTAGTGGAATAGAAAGTGCGGCAGTAGGCACCGCCCTTGGTGCAGCTGCGGGTGCAGCTATTGGGGGTGGACGTGGGGCGGCAATTGGTGCAGGCAGTGGTTTGCTGGCAGGCAGTCTAGCTGGTAGCCAAGCAGCTCGAACATCTGGCAATATCAGTCAACAGCGTTATGACATGTCTTATATTCAGTGTATGTATGCGAATGGTCATCGTGTCCCGGTAATAGGTCAATTTGCAGGGGCTCCTTACGTGAGTCAGACTATTAGTACTCCTACTCAACCACCAGCAAGAAACATACCGCCACCACCACTTGGTAATCCTCCTCCCCCTCCTCCAGCTGATTAAGCTAGAAACCATTCTCATTAGCAATAATGGCTTTGTGTGATAAAATGCACAAGCTATTTGTATGATTATTAATAAAAGGAGTCTACTACATGGCAGCAAAAGCTATTTTTTATCATGCCGGTTGCCCAGTATGTGTTGCAGCAGAAGATGCTGTAGCTAATGCAATCGATCGTTCAAAATATGAAGTTGAAATTGTGCATCTAGGCACTGACAAATCTCGAATTAGTGCGGCAGAAGCTGCTGGGGTTAAATCAGTTCCGGCACTTGTAATGGATGGCGCAGCTTACCACATCAATTTTGGTGCCAGTATTGACGATCTGAAATGATACATTAACTTGTGTATCTTAAACTTGCTAACGCAACCCCCAGCGATGGGGGTTTTTAATTGGAAAAAAAGTTTTATTAACGATCAAGCATCTTAGCCCAAATTTAATATCCATCATAGAATATATAGTATAATCATACAATTAGCGCATACTTGTATTTTTGTTATTGATTCTAACTTGCAATAAAAACTGCATTAATAATTCAATCCCACTTAGTAATACTTTTGATTCGAACTGGAATATTTTTGAGATTGCGTAGTGCTGCTAAACAGCCTTTAAATCATATAAAATTCAATAATTGGGTTCATACATTAGCGAGTGAACATATGTGGCTAGATCCTCAGGAAGAACGTTCTCTGCGAGTCCTTCTTGCTGAGCAACCTGACCAACGGCTACTGCAATACCATGAGAAACGCTGCGAACACGGTTAAGTGATGGATAAATTGAACCTGCCTCAATCTCCTCGGGTAAGACCATGTCTGCGAGCACCCTGGCTGCAACCATGAACATGCTGTCTGTGATCAGCCGGGCTCTACTGGCTATCACACCGAGTCCAACACCTGGAAAGATATAAGCATTATTCCCCTGAGCTGGTTTAAATAGTTTCTCACCCAATCTGTAAGCCCGGAAAGGGCTACCACTGGCAAAGATGGCACGCCCGTCAGTCCATCGATAGGCTTCTTCAGCAGTGCATTCTGTGTGAGAAGTAGGATTGGACAATGCAATGATGACCGGTCGTTCATTGAATTGCGCCATTTTTCTAATAATCGCCTCATTAAATGTACCGGCCACACCAGTCGCTCCAATGAGAACATCTGGCTGAATGCTTTCGATCGCTTCCAGAAAATTTACTGGAGCATGGTCGTGGGCAAAAGGTCTGATGCGTGGCTTAAAGTACTCACGACTTGATACCACTAGTCCTTGCCTATCCACAAACGAAAGTCTAGATCTTGCAAGCTCCTCACTGAGACCGGCTGCACAAAATGCTTGGACCATCAATTCAGCGATACCAGTTGCTGCTGAACCCGTTCCAAGTAACATAATTTTTAGATCAGCAAATTGCTTGCGCGTTATCCGGCAAGAAGTATAGACACCCGCAAGCGTGACCGCTGCAGTACCTTGAATATCATCATTAAAACAGCGCACCTGTTTTCGATAACGATCAAGAAGATCAAAAGCATTCTGACTTTTGAAATCTTCGAATTGAATCAGAGCGTTGGGAAATTTTGTCTGAACGGCCTGAACAAATTCATCAACCAATGACAAATAAGCAGTTCCTGTCAACCGCGGATGAGGGTAGCCCAAGTAAAGCAAATCTTCCTGCAATATTTGATTATTCGTTCCAACGTCGAACATCACTGGCAAGCATTGTGCCGGATGGATACCTCCACACGCCACATACAAAGCAGTTTTGCCTATCGAGATCCCCATACCGTTAGCGCCCAAATCGCCAAGCCCCAATATCCTCTCCCCATCCGTAACTACCACGATACGGATATCCGTCTCATGCCAGTTATCAAGTATCGCGGTGATCTCTCCGCGATCTTCCGGGGTAATGTAAAAACCCTGTGACCTTCTATATATATGAGCAAATTGCTTACAAGCTTCACCTACAGTAGGGGTGTAAACTAGAGGCATGATCTCATCGAGATGATCGATCATAGTTCGGTAAAATAATCGTTGATTCCGCTCCAGCAAGCTATTTAGAAAAATATATTTTTCAATATCGCTATTTTTCCGGCGCAGATTACCTAACACTCGTTCTTGCTGCGTTTTGATATCCATTACCTTATAAGGTAGCAAGCCTCGCAAACCAAACTGTTTTCGCTCTTCGCGTAAAAAAGCAGTTGATTTATTTTGAGCTGGATCATCCAGCAATGACTTTCCTCGCAATAACTTCATCTCGACCGCCTCGTTATATGAATATATCGGGTTAAAGCGTTTGAAATTGCCTTATGCTATTTTGTTATAATTATTTTGTTATAGTCATTTTCTATACATAATAATATTTTCGGCAAAAATACATGACACCTATTCTTAATGCCCTTAAGTCAGTTGTTCTAACCTCAAGACACCTGGTTAGACAATCTATACTGTAACCGATAAACTAGCAGGAAAATTCGGAAAGAAACTATATACTTATCATCACACATCTTACAGCATACGTCGAGACCCAAAGGATTGGTTTCGCACTGTTGCAAGATAATTTTTAATCAATCAATATAATTATAACTATGACAGCACATTCCATACCTACACCTCATCCGGATCTCTATACTGAAGAAGAAGTCTCACAGTTAGTTCATAATTTTTACGCGAAAGCGAGAAAAGATCCTGGCCTTGGACCAATTTTTGAAGAGCACGTGATTGATTGGGACGCGCATTTCGTTCAAATGACCAATTTCTGGTCGGCGCAGCTGCGCGGTACTAGCCGCTTCCGAGGCGCTCCCATGCCTAAACATATTGTTCTCCCAGAACTCAATGCAGCTCTCTTTAAACGATGGTTACAGTTATTTAAAGAAACCACTCTTGAATTGGGCAATCCTGTATTGAAGCATCACGCAGATAGCGTTGCTACTTTTATTGCAGGCAGATTATGGCTTGGTTATCAAATGAGCAACTTTCCAGATCAACGGCCTACCGAGCTTTTTGCTGAAACGCATTGATTTAATTAAATAAGCTAAATTTGATCATTTGAAGCAATAACTACGATATCTTTTCCAGTAATCAACTCTGTATCATGCAAGTTTGCCGAAGGGCCTCACCTAAACCAGAAGCGCCTGTAGCATTGACTATAGGTAATTTTGATGGGGTGCATTTAGGTCACCAAGCCATGCTTGCCCGTCTGAAACAAGTAGCTAATCAATTGAACATTGCTTCTTGTGTTATGACGTTTGAGCCTCATCCACGTGAATTTCTTGCTCCTCAGCAAGCACCGACACGTCTTACAAGCTTACGTGAGAAATTGGAACTCTTGGCAGAATCAGGCATAGATCGCGTTCATATTTACCGCTTCAATCACGATTTCGCAAAAATTGATGCAGAATCTTTCATAACACGCATTCTTCAACAGGAGCTTGCTGTTCGTTGGTTACTGGTCGGAGAAGATTTTCGTTTCGGCGCTCACCGTGCAGGTAACGTTGAGATGCTAAAAATATTTTCACAAAGATCTGGCAGCTTTGAAGTAGAGATCATGCCCAACTTTAGTGTGAATGGTTTACGCGTATCGAGTACCGCTATACGGGAAGCATTGGCTTGCGGCAATCTGGATCTTGCTAAACAATTACTAGGACGCCCCTACAGCATTAGTGGGCGTGTCGTGAACGGTGATAAATTGGGGAAGCAAATTGGATTTCCCACGGCCAATATCCAGTTAAAACATAATCGCCCTCCTCTGATGGGTATTTTCGTAGTTGAAATCAGTAGCGAAGCCAACTCACCTTTCTCTGCAACGATGCGTGGTGTAGCAAGTCTGGGAATACGACCGACCACTCATGCAAAGAGTGAACCCGTTCTGGAGGTTCATTTATTTGATTTCTGTAAAGAGATTTATGGCCATCATTTACGCGTACATTTTCTGCACAAACTCAGAGATGAGGAAAAATACCCTGATTTAATTACGCTCACCAGGCAAATAGAACGAGATGTCGAGGAGGCAAAAAACTATTTCTCAACTCAGGCAGACCTCGTTTCATAGTAAAAAAACCGGATCAACACTCCATGACTGACTACAAAAAAACGCTCAATTTACCCGATACCCCTTTTCCGATGCGTGGTGATCTTGCCAAGCGGGAACCCCATATGCTTAAAGCCTGGCAAGAGAAACGGCTTTATCAGAAAATTCGCGCCGCTAGTCAGGGCCGCCCTAAATTTATTCTGCACGATGGTCCACCTTATGCCAATGGAGATATCCATATCGGCCATGCCGTCAACAAAATCCTCAAGGACATCATCATCAAAAGCAAAACACTGACTGGCTTTGATGCACCTTATGTTCCAGGCTGGGACTGTCATGGCTTACCCATTGAACACCAGATCGAAAAAAAGCATGGCAAAAACCTTCCACCCGATCAAGTACGTGCACTCTGCCGTGCTTTTGCTCAAGAGCAAGTCCAGCGGCAAAAGGTTGATTTCATTCGGCTGGGCGTATTAGGTGATTGGGAACATCCTTATCTCACCATGAATTACCAAACTGAAGCCGGTATCATTCGGGCGCTCGGTAAGATTTATGAAAATGGTTATCTCTATCAAGGGCAAAAGCCGGTTAATTGGTGTATCGATTGCGGTTCTGCGCTAGCCGAAGCAGAAGTTGATTACGAAAATAAAACCTCACCTGCGATTGATGTCAGCTTTGAAATCGTTTGCGATGATGGTGCTAAACATCCGCTTGCTAAACCATTCGGAGTATCGATACCGTCAGACAAAAAAGCCTATGCTGTCATTTGGACTACTACTCCATGGACATTGCCCGCCAATCAAGCCGTTTGCGTGCATCCAGATTTCGATTATGAACTGATCGATACTCCGCAAGGACTCTTGATCCTGGCGGCTGGACTCAAGCAAGCATGTTTAACGCGCTATCAATCCGAAGGTAAAACGCTTGCTACCTGTAAAGGACGTGAGCTGGAGAATCTGCCACTGCACCATCCATTCGATGCACGCACCGTAATCATCATCTGCGGCAAACACGTCACGCAGGAAGCTGGTACGGGCTTAGTTCACACTGCTCCTGCACATGGGCTGGATGACTACTTCATTGGTCAGCAATATGGATTAACCAGTGATAGCCCTGTCAGTGGTGACGGTAAATTCAACAGTACCACGCCGCTGGTGGGTGGTCTGTTTGTCTGGAAAGCCAACGATGTCATCATCGATGCATTGAAAGCCAATCATCATTTGTTGCATAGCGAAAAAATTGAACACAGCTACCCACATTGCTGGCGGCACAAAACACCGATTATTTTCCGCTCAACACCGCAGTGGTTTATCGGCATGAATGCAACACATCACGCGAGTTCTTCCTCTGCAGGAACATCATTGCGAGAGCTCGCCAAGAAAGCCGTCGATGAAACCACTTTCTTTCCAGCGTGGGGTCGCGCTCGCCTGGAAGCAATGATCAAAAATCGCCCGGATTGGTGTATTTCGCGTCAGCGGAACTGGGGTGTGCCCATGACATTTTTAGCACACAAAGAAACGCATGCTTTGCATCCTCGCTCGCTTGAATTATTGGAGATCATCGCCCAGGAAGTAGAAAAGCACGGCATTGAAGCGTGGTTCAAACTGGATGCCGCGACTTTGCTAGGTGATGAGGCCAAGGATTATCATAAATTGAGTGATACACTGGATGTGTGGTTTGATTCCGGTACCACGCATGACACTGTACTGAGACACGATCCGCAGCTCAATCATCCAGCAGATCTTTATCTAGAGGGCTCGGATCAGCATCGCGGCTGGTTCCAGTCCTCATTGCTGACAGGTTGTGCCATGGATGGCCGCGCTCCTTATTACGCCTTACTGACACACGGTTTCGTTGTGGATGGTCAGGGTCACAAAATGAGTAAATCTAAGGGAAATGTGATCTCGCCACAAAAAATCGCGGATACCTTAGGCGCGGATATTCTGCGCCTGTGGGTAGCTTCGGCTGATTACTCGGGCGAGTTATTTATTTCCGATGAAATCCTTAAGCGTACCGTTGAAACCTATCGGCGTATTCGCAACACACTGCGCTTTCTGTTAGCTAATCTAGCCGATTATGATTCTGCCACAGATAGCTTGCCGATCGATAACTGGTTGGAAATCGATCGTTATATGCTGGCTTATACCGAGGCGTTGCAAAACGATCTTACCGCCCTCTACCAACGTTATGAGTTCCACCAGATCGTGCATACATTACATAATTTCTGCTCGGAAGATTTAGGTGGATTTTATCTGGATATCCTGAAAGACCGGCTATATACTACCGCAGCCAGGAGCATGTCGCGTCGCTCTGCGCAGAATACGCTGTATCATATCGCCCATAGCCTTGTGCGCTTGTTTGCCCCGATTTTAAGTTTCACTGCGGAAGAAGTTTGGGAACAACTGACAACCTCACCGGAAGATAGCGTGCTTTTACATACTTGGCACAGCTTTCCCGTGTATTCGCAATCGCCAGCAGAAACAGACAGACTGCTCCAGCGCTGGGAACGGCTGCGGCAACTACGCTCACAAGTGCAGAAAAAACTGGAAGAAGCACGGGTACAAGGGACGATCGGCTCATCCTTGGCCGCCATTGTAATTATCCATGCAACGGGAGAAGATTTTGCGCTGCTCAACTCACTTGGAGATGACCTACGCTTCGTCATGATTACTTCTGAAGTACAGTTGCATCAAGCATCCAACACCGAGAAAGAAAATATCACGGTGATAACCAGCCCGTACGCTAAATGTGAACGCTGCTGGCATTATCGTCGGGATGTCGGTCACAACACGGATCATCCTACCTTATGTGATCGATGCTTATCCAATCTTTTTGGGTCGGGAGAGCAACAACGACGCCATGCCTAATTCCAATTCCCAATCAAACATGACACGAAGGCAAGCCGCAGACAATATAAATAATGCGGCAAGGAGAAACCAATAAAATCAGATTTGACTCAGAAATGGAATAACTTCACTAATCTTATTCGCTGATCATAACACTCATCCAATGAAACTCTATTATTGTCTGGCAATTGCATTCGTCGTGTTAGTCCTAGATTTAGCCACCAAGTACTGGGTAGAATCCAGGCTGTTCTATGGTCAGCCGATTCCGGTCACTTCTTTTTTTAATTTGATGCTCACCTATAACCCAGGTGCAGCCTTTAGTTTCCTGAGCGATGCTTCCGGCTGGCAACGCTGGCTCTTGAGCGGTATTGCACTGATTACTTCAATAGTGATCATCTTTCTATTGCATAAATACGCAGCCAGTCAGCTGTTTTGTCTCGCCCTAAGCTTTGTATTGGGCGGTGCGCTTGGAAATTTATGGGATCGCATCACATTGGGACATGTGATTGATTTTCTTGATTTCTATCTTGGTAACTATCACTGGCCTGCATTTAATATTGCGGATTCGGCAATTTTTATCGGAGCGGCATTACTCATTTATGATAGTTTCCGGTCGAAAAGTCCGTAAATACTACAAAAACAATATAGATGATTTGCCATAAAAAATGTAGATTGCCCACAAATTACTGTAATCTTACTTTAGTTGGGCTCTATATATCCGTATACATCATGCCCTCTTTAGGAAATTTCCCAGAATCATCTCGCATTATTTGTTTGGGTACTGCCGCTCTTGACTGAGTAAAGTAATTTCAAGTTCTTCTGGCGACGTCTAATTCTAATCCCCAATAGGAAAATACATAATTTTTAACACAAAGCTGTTTAGTTTGATTTTATACTTATGATATGAAAAAGCTCTATTCTGCCAGCAATCTGATCGAAGCACAGATGATCCTTTGCTTGTTAGAACATGCTTATATACCAGCAAAGCTATTTAATACCCATGCACAGGGTGGGGTAGGGGAAATTCCCTTTACCCATGCGTACCCTGAAGTATGGATTATGCAAGACGACGATTTCAAAAAAGCACGATCGATTATCGACGCATACGAAAGCACATCAGTTGAGGAAGGATATGTATATTGTCCAGTATGCCGTGAGCAAAATCCACGAAATTTTCAGTTATGCTGGCAATGCGGTGAAGGATTGGAAATTGTGCATTTGCAGTTAAATGGCACTTGATTACTCTTGTTTATGTTTATCAATAACGGGCGGCGCAAAGAGTGCCGGAATAACTTTCTTACTCGGTTGGCGGATAGAATGAGAAACTTTATCAGCCGTGTCTGACTTCTTTATCAACGCCATAGGTACATATGGTTGAGTAAAGATCGGATCGACCGGTCGAGATGGTTTATTTCTTCCGTAAGGAGTTGGCTGTGGCTTACCTATCTGACTATTATTACTCCTGTCTAAGCCAGCTTTATGATGCATTGACTTACCATCATGCCGTTGACGATTAGTAGCTCGCGATGAAACCGAATAATTACTCTTCTCAGTTTCAAACCCATTCACTTTCGTCACAGTCAATTTTGTTTGGAGTAGCCTTTCAATACCCACGAGAAATTCCTTTTCACTCTCGCTGACTAACGAAATGGCATTTCCTTTGCTTCCCGCACGACCCGTTCGTCCAATCCGATGGATATAATCTTCTGGAACAGTCGGTAACTCGAAATTGATTACATAAGCAAGGCTCTCAATATCCAACCCTCGTGCGGCTACATCGGTAGCAACTAATGCCTGGATTTTCCCTTCTTTAAAATCATTGAGCGCTTGGGTACGTTGTTGTTGATTCTTGTCCCCATGAATCGCCGTCGCCATCACATCATACTGCGAAAGTTGTTTGACTAGCCGATCTACACCTTGTTTAGTTCTAACGAAAATCAGAACCTGTTTAAGATCATTTTGTTTAATTAACTGCACCAATAATTCATGCTTGCGTTCAAGTGTAACTAAATGGACTATGTGCGAGATGGATTGATTGATCGCATTGCGTTTTGCCACCTCGATTAAAATTGGCTGCTTCAGTAACTTGTCAGCAAGTTGCTTAATTTCCTCTGAAAAAGTAGCAGAAAAAATCAAGCTCTGCCGCTGCGGAGGAAGCAACATGAGAATACGCTTGATATCTGGCAGGAAACCCATATCGAGCATACGATCGGCTTCATCCAGAACTAAAATTGCTACTTTGGATAGATTGATCGTTTTCTGCTCAATGTGATCCAGTAAACGACCAGGTGTTGCGACCAGTATTTCTACTCCAGCTTGCAATTCCTTAATTTGAGGATCGATGCTGACACCACCAAAAATAACAGTGCTTCGTAATTGCAAATATTTTCCGTAACTTCTCACATTATCATGTATCTGCGTAGCGAGTTCACGTGTAGGTGCAAGTATCAATGCTCGAACAGGGTGTCTAGCTGGTGAAGTACTAGAATTTGCGTGAGTTTGCAATCGATGTAACATGGGCAATGTAAAACTAGCCGTTTTTCCTGTGCCTGTTTCGGCACTCCCCATGATATCTTTGCCATCAAGGATATGCGGTATAACTTGAGCTTGTATTGGGGTAGGTTTGACATACCCCTGATCTGCGATTGCTCGCAAAAGCTCATCTGATAAATTTAATTGATCAAATGCTGCAGGGTTACTCATAAGCTGCTCAGTCTTTGCGACTGAATCTAAATATTGTTTGATTACTCTATCTCCTGTTGAATACTACGTTTAGATTTATCGGTTTTTATCCACTCACCAAATTTATTCATGGCATTTTGGACAAGAGGTGCGCCGCCAATAGCTACTGCATCAACGAGACAGTACCAAGCAGCAACACCACTGGGAGGATTTCCTTGTGATAAGTTAAAGATGGGCTCAAGCTTGGCCCAATACCATGTTCCAGCAGCTGTGCCAATCAACTCTAACCAAGTAGTGATAAAAAAAGCGGCAAGATAAACCATGGGAGATCTACCTTTGAATAGATAAATAAGAAACACACAAAATAATATTGCCCCTACTTGATCTCCCTGTTCGGGGATGCCACTCACTCCCCAAAGCGACCAGATGCCGCATACAATTACAACGAATGAAGCAATTTTCCTTGCGTATTTAAGAAAAAAGCCTGAGCGAGCCAACGCGACAGCTGTTAAATAAACCATCCCATGTCCTGGAGGTATATATAAGGGCACATTTTCAAATCTGTAGGTATATCCCCCCATATAAACAGACGCAAAGTGCTCACCTGCAGTCGCAAATGCCACGGCAATCGCTACTTGAATTCTTATTTCTTTATTTTCACCTACCAATAATCCAATTAAGAATATCCACGCTATGACTCCCAACAGTTTTTGTATGGTCAAATTTGCATGGGCGTCGATAACTAGGCTTACCGCCACACAAAAGAAAGTAAGAGCAGCAATGAAGTAATCTCGCTTCTTGTGGACACAAACAGCATCAAGCGCAGGGAAATAACGAAGCATTGTCTACCTTAGTGGAGATGAAAAAAGCCCATCACTTTCGACGGGCATGTAGCCTTTGTGCTTTACATTTGCATCAAGGAATATTGTACAAAGTAAACACTCTGTTATCCTCTTTTGGAAGAAGATAACAGAGGCTATAAGAAAACCAGCTGGAGAAATCATTTTATTTCCCCAGCATAGATAGATATTGATGAGATTTTATCAAAAATAAACAGTTTTACTCTTTTCCTTTTTCACCTACTTTGGCACTTGCCTGGAATTCATCGTGATACTTGAATTTAGGTTCGCCCTCAAAAACACCATCCAGTTTGTAGTGCTCGTG
>NZ_JAWJYP010000041.1:0-20948 GCF_033063275.1 Nitrosomonas sp. Is37
GGTTGATCTGCCGAGATCTTTACCAACAGGTTACACCGCTTCCTTCTCCTGTCATACACCAGAAATGATCATAGCTCGAAATGATCATAGCTCGAGCGGTAGGTCAAGAAGCCCAAGCCATCGGGAAAAGCCGTGCGGGCAACACTACGAAGATCCACCTGGCGGTTGGTAGTTGTGGTTTGCCAGTTGGGTTTGAAATTACCGGTGGAGAAGTGCATGATTGTTCTGCAGCACCACAGCTGATTGCCAAATTACCTGATGCGCAAGCGATTGTAGCGGATAAGGGCTATGACAGTGAAGCAGATAGTAAAGAAGGGAGCCAAGGCTGTGATTCCAAGAAAGCGCAATTCGTTGAAGGGTAACGCAGATATGGATTGGGGCTTGTATAGATATCGGCATTTGGTGGAAAACACCTTTGCTCGCCTAAAGCAGTATCGGGCAGTAGCCACGCGATATGACAAACTAAGAAGAAATTTTGAGAGTATGGTAGCCATCGCGTGTGGATATCTCTGGCTACCTATGTGAAATGTCAACAAACCCTAGAGCATTGTCAAAGCGCTAAGAGTTGGTATTTAAAAAAGATACGCAAGAGATTTATCAGAATAATGAGCAAAAAATTTCCTTCACTTTGCTAAGCGCCACAACATTTCTTGTATTTTTTCCCGCTACCGCAAGGGCAGGGGTCATTTCTGCCGACTTTAGCAGGAGTAGTCAGTGAAGCGGGATGCAGCAGAGCTAAATCGTTTCGTCCGAGCTTTCTGCGCAACAGATTATAGGTATTAATAAAATTCTGGTTGAAATGAGATGGGTTACCTATTGTTTCCCATAAAGGGCGATTCTCCAGGATAGGGGAGAGCATCTCGAATGCTTCTGCGTCATTGCCTTGAGCGATCAGGAGCTTGGCCACTTCAAGGCGAACATTAGCCATATATGGATCGATTTGCAGCAATCTTTCAAAAGCAGCTTTTGCTGCTTTTGGACGATTCAAATTTAATAAAAGGGAGCCAAGTATGTACCAGTGTTTCACATCATCTGGGTTACGGTTGATATGTTCACGGGTGATTCTCAATCCCTCGATCATTGACATAACCTGTCCATCCAGTGTGCAATCGTGAAAAGAAATCAATGATTCCTTTTGCCAATCGGGATGCTTGTCTGCCGCTGCAATCATCATTTGCGCTGTTATGCTCATGTTGGCTTCTGGTGTGAGTTCAAATTCCACATCCTTGCCACATGACAGACAAGGTATTTCATCTGCGATGAGAGTAGTTGAGGTTTTGGATTCTTCAGCAGCAGTAGGAGAAACTACAATCCCTTTAACGTGATATAAATTGATTTCATGACATTCAGGGCAACGGAGTTTTAGCGATAAGAAATCACGAAAAAAATCACCACGCTCGAATGATTCCCTTCTGAGTTTACTTGTTTGGTAATCGTCCAGAACACGTTTTTCTACTTTTTCCAATAAAGGATCATGCCGTTCCAGCAAACGGCTGAGCACATAAAAAGCATGATCGATCCATGGCTGTTTCCGTTTTAGATGAGGTTTGAGCAAATCAAGCATCCTGCTATCCGGTGCTGACAAAGCTAATTGACACCAACGTTCGCTGTCATCAGCAAATAGGTCTGAGAAATACCGCACTGCAAAATCAGCAGCATGTTTACCTCCAATATCGCTTATAGTAGATAAGCCATAGATTCTTTGAGAAAAATCAAGCGCATCCCATCGTTCAATTAACGCTTCTTGGGCCTTGGTACCAATTGCTTTCAGGGACTCTTCAGCAGTTTCGTGCAAGAAATCTCCTGATTCTTCAGAAAGTGAATCTATTAAACAAGGCACAAATTCTTCAAATTGCAGTTCACCCATTGCTTTTGCCAAATGCACACCGCCATAGGTCATCGCTGTTTTGGCAAGCAGATCAACCATAGCGTGGATTGTTTCCTGACGTGGAAAGGTTTTAAGCCGTGCAATAAGCCGGTCGAATTGAGGAAGCCAATTCAAATTAATGGCTAATAATGCTAGTGTGTGATTCAAATCCTTATCTGTGGAATTAAAATCATCAAGTTCATAAGCATGTAGGCAAGCTGCTAGCGTTGCGTCATATAGCATATCCTTGTTTAAATTCCGTACTAGAACATTCTTTGGCTGTATGAGGGTAAGAAAGGTTTTGCATCCCGGTTGATGTGCCTGCTCCAGAATCTTTATGAGATCAGTGCTAGAGCCGTATTTATCAAGACATTGATCGAGAAAATCCAAGGGTGCTCCGGCTCTGAATAAGTCCCTCGTTTCTTCGATGCGCTGCGTGGATATTCCCTCACGTCTGTCTAAAACCAACTCGAAATAGGCCGAATGGCCGAATAAACCGGAAAATAATTGTTCCAATAAATTTTCTTTTTGATCATTATTTTGTTTATTTTGCAAAGAAGTACCAAGGATAGATTGCAATGATTCTGGTGATAAAACATCCGCAAAACTCAAAACTGAAGAAAGCATCATCGTTTTGAACAGAGCATCGTCAGGTGAAGCCAGAATCAACGTACACAGTTTCTCAGCCAAAGGTGCGTACTGTTTTTTAGCGCCAAGGTGTGCTGCATGTTCCATTGCGGTGATGCGGTATAGATCAAGCGGTTCACCGTTTTCAACATTTTCCAGATATTTTTCAAATAGCGTTATCAGTGCATTAGGATGAAATTTAGCCAGATGAGGTGTAGCTTCCAAAGCAAGTTTTCCAGGCCATTGCAACCACCGATCAAGGATCATGTTACTTAGGCTTGCAAGACGCTCTGTAGGTAAATTTCTAAATAGCTGAGGCAAAATATCGATGTCATTATTCTCAATCTGACGCAGCAGGAATAAGTCATGAAACCACTCAGATGCCAACGCTGCGCGCTCGGACGATGCCTTGATTGGTATACTCTCAAGGATATCGATAGCCCATTCAATCATGACGGGGTTATCCAATTTTTCTGAAACGCGGATGTGTTTTAGCATAATTCTTTACCTGAGTTGATTAATCGGGATGCTGTGGGATTATTGGAAGAAAGGATATTACAATACAAATATTGCATGTAAGCCTTGCTTTATCAAGAAAAGTGACAATGGCAAACCAATTACAGGCATTATCACTGTAAACTCAGATTAGCTTAATTGGCAATGTTGAAGAGCAGAGCAGAGTTTTTAAATTAAGTATAATTTTTTCAGCAGGCTGATCCTTGAAACAATCAAAAAATGGATTGATGCGATACTTCTTCTGATTCCTTTACATTGATTAAACGTTATGTACAAGAAGTAAATAATGTCTTATTCCATTTCCAAATCAAACGTGATGCGAAGGCGAACCCCAGACAGTATAAATAAACGAGATAGTCCCCCGGCTTTGCCGGGGGACTATTAAAGGTTTGACCGTGTGATACGGTCACCTTGATTCTTTTAGCTTGATCAAGAGCTAGGAGAATCAAATGAGAGATTATCAGAGTTTGGCCCATACAAGTTTATGGGGAAATCGAGGAATTTCACAGGTGAAAGTTTTTGGGCGCGTGGTTATTTTGTATCGACCGTAGGGTTAGATGAAGAGATGGTTAGAGAATATATCCGACATCAAGAGAAGGAGGATGAACATTATGATCAGCTCAAGCTTGGTATGTGATGCCACCTTTAGGTGGCGCCAATTCTTGCCCCTTTGAGGGGCTAACAGAAATAAGCCTCCGGCTCTGCCGGAGGTAATTTAACTAATACGGCAAGGAGAAACCGACAAATTTATTGATAACACTTTCCAGTGCTTTGTAAGCTCTTCAGGTTTCGCTGAGGTTGGCAGCATGGGACTTTGACATGAAGTAAATTACCAAGAATATCTACCACGATATGCTGCGTTTGCTGTGAGGATCAAACTTATTTTTATCAAATTCCATTGCTCATCACTTATATCTGTTTTATATCGCGTCTCTTAGCATATTATCAAAGTCATTGATTATAATGTATATTATTTGACAAGGAGGCTTCTCAAACACAGAATTATTTCTATTAGGAAAATTTTCTAATTAGCATTGATTCGCTGGGTGCATTCATAGTGGAGAAGGAGATAATCTATCTGGCAGAAATATAAACCGCACTGCCTTAAGTCCTCAAAATCTGTAGCCTGTACAGAACGAACAGGCGCCCTCAGAGTCAATTGGGTAGAGAGTCAATTAGGAGAACGTCATGCTGCTGCAGATCAATCCGCTAAGAAGACTTTTTAATGTGCAATGGTTGGGGCTCGGCCTGATCCTGGGTGCTTTGGGTATGGCAATTGCACTCAATCTGTATTTTGGGCATGCTCACGCTGCGGCCCGTGAGCAGGACAGATTGTCGACTCAGGCGCGGGTGATTGCTGAGAACACGGAGTACCAACTGACGAGTGCGAGCCTCGCGCTGGAAAACGTTCGCAGCAACCTGGCTTACTGGAAAGACGAGGCGGGGCAGCAAGCGGGGATACGCTACCTCAAGGCGGCGAGCATCATACCGGGCATACACTCTATGAGCGTCGTGGATAAAGAAGGCACCATCACTGCCTCGACCCGTTCTGAATTGATCGGAATGAATCTCGGTTCCCGCGATTATTTCCAGGAAGTCAAACGGTATCCCAACGCGGACATCCTCTACGTCTCACCGCCATACGAAACCGTACTTGGTACATTCGCGATTAACATTATCCGCATGATACCAGGAGAGCAGGGTGAATTTGACGGCATCGTCTCTGTGACGCTTGATCCGGAATATCTCAAGACCCTGATGATGTCCGTGCAATATGCGCCGGACATGTGGGTTTCCATTGTGCACAGCGATGGCCTGGTGTTCCTCATGATGCCTGAAAGAATAAACATCGAGGGAATGAATCTGAAACACCCTGATTCGTTCTTCACGCGGCATCGGAGCAGCAGCAAGAAGGAGAAAGTATTCACGGGTACCGTGTATGCTACCCAGGAGCAAGGGATGATCGCTCTGCGCACCATTTATCCAACAGCCATCAAGATGGACAAGCCCCTGGTGGTGGCAGTCAACCGCGATCTCGATTCAATCTTCCTGTCTTGGCGACGGAATGCAGCAGTGCAGGGAATACTTTTCGGGGTGATTGTACTTGCTTCCACCATGGGACTATTTCTCCACCAACACCGACAGCGTAAGCTTGAGAAAGAAGCAGCGCAAGCGCGTGCACTGGTTAACCGGTTCAGTTTTGCACTGGATCATATCCCCACGTATATCTTCATGAAGGATCAACAGCGACGTTATGTCTACGCCAACCGGTCGACCCTGGAGTTGTTCCAATGTTCGGCAGAGGAGCTTTCTGGCAGCTTGGATTCACGTTTTTTTCCGCCCGAAACGGTGGCCCAGCTGCATGACATAGATACCCGTGTGCTCATCCATGGCGAAGATACTGCGGAGAAAGTCATTTACAAGAGTGAGGACGGCAGCATTCGCATCTACTGGGAGATCAAGACTCCGATTTACGAAGATGACAAGAAGACCAGGATCAGTGGACTGTGCGGTATTGCTACGGATATTACAGAGTTCGAGCTGTTGAAAGGAAAGCTTGAGCAGCAGGCACGTCAAGACTATCTGACTGGACTCTTCAACCGCCGCTTCTTCATGGAGCAGGGCCATGCTGAACTTGTTCGCGCACAGCGATATGGCCACGCTCTTTCCGTGCTTATGCTCGATGTCGATCACTTCAAAAAGATCAACGACAAACATGGACACCAGACGGGTGACGCTGTTCTCAAACGGCTCGCCGATGTCATGCGCAAAATACTGCGTACGGTCGATATCATCGGACGTGTGGGCGGAGAAGAGTTTGCCGTGCTGTTACCTGAAACCGATCTGCAAAGGGCGACAGAAGTGGCGGAGCGCTTGCGTGAGGAAACTGCTCACGCCGTGGTGACGTCGGTGACGGGCATGCCGCTGAATTTCACAGTATCGATAGGCGTGGCCAGTCTCGAGGGGAAAGACATTGACCTCAATACGCTGATCAATCAGGCTGACAGGGCGCTGTATCAGGCGAAGGAGAGTGGACGCAACAGAGTGTGCCTCGCATAACCATTCATCGCATGCCCTGAATGTTGGAGGTGCATCATGTTGTTTGCTTTTTCATTTGCGTGTTCACACAGGAGTAAAAGATCGCTCTAATGAAGGCAGCTTATTCCATTTTCAAATAAACCTGATTTTGTCGGCTTCTCCTTGCCGTATTATTATACAGTTCAAGTGCGGCTATTGCGTTGTCTGGAGGCGGAGAAACGTACAGAAGAGACTGGGCCTTGCTACGTCGTCAATTGATTAGCACAGGACGCTTTCTCTGGAATTTGCCTGATAAACTGGGTAAGCGTTTTGGGGAGGAGTGATGATAGAGAATTTACCTAAATTTATACCTTAGCTGATGCGGTGCAAAACATCAATTCTTCCATACTCGCGAATACTACCTTAATTACCTGGTCATTCAGTAAAACGATATCTTCATTATGCAATTCACTGCGGTCGCGCTGGTTAAAGCAGCATATCGAAAAATTTTTAATTTTTTATGAACTTACAATACTACTTAGAGTTCTCAGCTTAGAGAAACTTTAACGGACAAAAGCTTCAGCTTCTTATTAAAAACATCAGGCATACGAACAGCAAGATTAGTAATTTCTTCTACCCATTTTTTCTTTTTTTATTGAATCCACGGTGTTTCACTTGAATTCCAGTTTCTATCTGCGTTACTGAACTATCTGTTTTATATGGTATCTCTTAGCTTGTTATCAAAACCCTTGATTCTAATGATAATCGTTTCATCAGACAGCTTCTCAAGCCCAGAATTTCTATTAGGAAAATTTTCTAATGGAAAATCTGAGCTAAAACAACCAACGCATCATGATGACATTGATTCGCCTGGGTGCACTCATAGTGGAGAAGGAAATGGCCTACCTGACAGAAATAGAAACCGCACTGCCTTGAGTTCTCAAAACCTGTGGCCTGTACAGAACGAACAAGCGCCCTCAAAGTCAATTGGGTGGAGAGCCAATTAAAAAAACGCCATGCTGCTACTGATCAATCCGCTAAGAAGACCTTTTAATGTGCTATGGTTGGGGCTTGGCCTGATCCTGGGCGCTTTGGGTATGGCGATTGCACTCAATCTGTATTTTGAGCATGCTCGCGTTGCGGCCCGTGAGCAGGACAGATTGTCGACTCAGGCGCGGGTGATTGCTGAGAACACGGAGTACCAACTGACGAGTGCGAGCCTCGCGCTGGAAAACGTTCGCAGCAACCTGGCTTACTGGAAAGACGAGGCGGGGCAGCAAGCGGGGATACGCTACCTCAAGGCGGCGAGCATCATACCGGGCATACACTCTATGAGCGTCGTGGATAAAGAAGGCACCATCACTGCCTCGACCCGTTCTGAATTGATCGGAATGAATCTCGGTTCCCGCGATTATTTCCAGGAAGTCAAACGGTATCCCAACGCGGACATCCTCTACGTCTCACCGCCATCCGAAACCGTACTTGGTACATACGTGATTAACATTATCCGCATGATACCAGGAGAGCAGGGCGAATTTGACGGCATCGTCTCTGCGACGCTTGATCCGGAATATTTCAGGACCCTGATGATGTCCGTGCAATATGCGCCGGACATGTGGGTTTCCGTTGTGCACAGCGATGGCCTGGTGTTCCTCATGATGCCTGAAAGAATAAACATCGAGGGAATGAGTCTGAAACGCCCCGATTCGTTTTTCACGCGGCATCAGAGCAGCGGCAAGAAGGAGGAAGTATTCACGGGTACCGTGTATGCTACCCAGGAGCAAGGGATGATCGCTCTGCGCACCATTTACCCAACAGCCATCAAGATGGACAAGCCCCTGGTGGTGGCAGTCAACCGCGATCTCGATCCAATCTTCCTGCCTTGGCGACGGAATGCAGCAGTGCAGGGAATACTTTTCGGGGTGATTGTACTTGCTTCCACCATGGGACTATTTCTCCACCAACGCCGACAGCGTAAGCTTGAGAAAGAAGCAGCGCAAGCGCGTGCACTGGTTAACCAGTTCAGCTTTGCACTGGATCATATCCCCACATGTATCTACATGAAGGATCATCAGCGACGTTATATCTATGCCAACCGGTCGACCCTGGAGTTGTTCCAGTGTTCGGCAGAGGAGCTTTCTGGCAGCTCCGATTCACGTTTTTTTCCACCCGAAACGGTAGCCCAGCTGCATGACATAGACACACGTGTGCTCATCCATGGCGAAGATACTGCGGAGAAAGTCATCTACAAGAGTGAGAACGGCAGCACTCGCATCTACTGGCAGATCAAGACTCCGATTTACGAAGATGACAAGAAGACCAGGATCAGTGGACTGTGCGGTATTTCTACGGATATTACAGAGTTCGAGCTGTTGAAAGGAAAGCTTGAGCAGCAGGCACGTCAAGACTATCTGACTGGACTCTTCAACCGCCGCTTCTTCATGGAGCAGGGCCATGCCGAACTTGTTCGCGCACAGCGATATGGCCACGCTCTTTCCGTGCTTATGCTCGATGTCGATCACTTCAAAAAGATCAACGACAAACATGGACACCAGACGGGTGACGCTGTTCTCAAACGGCTCGCCGATGTCATGCGCAAAATACTGCGCACGGTCGATATCATCGGACGTGTGGGCGGAGAAGAGTTTGCCGTGCTGTTACCTGAAACCGATCTGCAAAGGGCGACAGAAGTGGCGGAGCGCTTGCGTGAGGAAACTGCTCACGCCGTGGTGACGTCGGTGACGGGCATGCCGCTGAATTTCACAGTATCGATAGGCGTGGCCAGTCTCGAGGGGAAAGACATTGACCTCAATACGCTGATCAATCAGGCTGACAGGGCGCTGTATCAGGCGAAGGAGAGTGGACGCAACAGAGTGTGCCTCGCATAGCCATTCATCGCATGCCCTGAATGTTGGAGGTGCATCATGTTGTTTGCTTTTTCATTTGCGTGTTCACACAGGAGTAAAAGATCGCTCTAATGAAGACAGCTTATTCCATTTTCAAATAAACCTGATTTTGTCGGCTTCTCCTTGTCGTATTATCCTAAAAACCGTAGTTGACCGCTTAATTGGAGAGCTAAGCGCATGACATATAGAAGTATTTCCGGAATTTTTTCATTTACCAGAATGGTGAAGCCGCTACGAGGTGTATCGTATGCCGCTCCAGGCGCGAATGCGGCGTTGCTCTTCGTTGCAGGGGGGGCGGTCCTGCGGCCTCATCGCGCCTTGCCTCGCACCTGAATCACCACACGCTCCACCCCATCCAACTACGGTTTTTAGGATTATTTATACTGTTTGCGGCACGCCTTCGCGACATGTTTGATTTTGGAAATGGAATGACATGACTTTGCGTGCTGCATTCAATCATACTGAAAGGTATAGTACAGATCGATTGCATTATCGTCACCTGCCCGGGTCACTATAGTAATGTTTCGTGTCAGGCTGTAGGTGAGCTTGGTGATGCCCGCGGTTGCGGTGGTGAGTCCTCGTTCATAACTCAGATAGGCGCTCGAGGAAAGGCGTTTACCAATGACGCCGATCTGGCTGCTTAAGGCACTGCCGGTTGCCTGCTGTCTAATCGAAAATTCATCGACACCCAGTGTTTGACCGATCTGCTCAATTACACCGCCGCCGCTGGATTGTCCGCCCAGAATAGACCCGGCAGCGGCGAGCAACAATGAAGTATCCATACCGCTGGCATCAGGGGCACGTCCCAGTACGATCCAGGATAACTTTTCAGAATCGGGGACGTTAGGGGTGGATACCAGCTTAATAATTGGACGGCGTACCGTACCCGTGACTTGAACCCCTGCTTCCACAGCTAAATCCTTGGGGGTTGTCAGCGCATTGAGCCTAGGATCATTAAAGCTGGCGGTACCGCGATGTGCGCCGCCCAGGCGCCGGTCATAATAGGCACTAATGCCTGCGTTCACGGGTAAATCCTTGCGGACTGCCAGTACGTTCAATGCTGGATCGTCGAGGGGGCCATCGAAACTGACGATTCCGCGTTGCACCGTTAAGCGCTGACCATAAGCATTAAAGATCGTATCACGAGCGGCAATCGTTCCGATTGCATGCAGTGCTTGTCCAGGTTTACTGCTTAAATGCAATTGCCCAGCTAACCGGCCTTCTAACCCAGACGCGCGCAAGTAGAAATGCTCTCCTAAATCCAAGGTGGCGTCCAGATTTACCAGAAGCTTCTGGGAATTGGCAGGAAGGGGTGACTGCCCAATGATGACCACATCATCGGATAATTGTGGTTGTTCAGTCTCAGGTTGCAGCAAAAACCCGGCATCTGTTGTCAATTTGCCATCGATCGTGAGTTGCTGCTTGTTTAAGCTCACCTGCCCGCTGCCAGAAGCAATGATCCACCGATCGGGCTGTTGCGCCAAGGGCAGGTGATCTATTTCAATCGTTAAGTGACTGCGCTGATTTTGATAATCGATAGCACCCGTTACCGTAAGCTGTCCTGAGTCTTTGGGTAATTTTATTTTGGACAAGAGGCGATCGCTAGGTGGAGATTGATGGGGTGAAACGAAGGTGAGGGTGCTGACTTGCAATGAAGTTTGATTAAAATGGGCTTTGAGACTTCCTTGCTGCAGATGGATACCTTCATCTAGTAGAGCTATTGCCAGTTCTTCTCCTAGAATGGCCCCGTCTAAGCGGGGCTGATTAAATGTGCCCGCTACGTTGGTTTGGATGGAAAACCGGCCGCTACTTTTCAGGTTACTATCCACTACCGGCCCAATCCACGATAAATCAGCAATGTTGACATTCATTTTCCCACTCAGTGGTAACTCATGGGCAATCTGCCAAACACCATCTTTGGAGACCAAAGGGAGAGACGCTTTTGCCACCGTTTCCCCAATTTTCTCACCACGAATTACCAGATCTGCCATCAAATTACCATCCTGAGCACGTGCATCGAATTGCAATTGCTGCAAACCGAGCTGAAGAGGGGTATCCTCGAGCAACAATGCCCAGTCACCTTTTTCGCGAGCGATACGAATATGACCACTTAACTGTTTGCTGGCAGTAATGTTCCATTCACCTCCCATTTGTAGTATTTCGACGTTTTGAAGCAGGGCATTTTCTGGCTTCAGGTTAATATGCGTCAATGTTCCACGGCTAGACCATCGTTGGGGTGTCCAATGTGCATCGAGTATGCTGATTTCACCATTGGCAACAGAAGCTCTGGTTGGTTCCAAGGCAATTCGTTTTTGACTGATGCTAAGTATGGGCTGGTTTAGTAAGTGAAAAGGTAAGAAACCAGTTGCCGATAATTTTTCTATTTCACCATTCCATTGAAAATTCTGCAGATTTTCCTTAGGAAGAACGAGTCTGCCAGTAGTATGGAATGCAAGATGTGAATCCTTAGGCAAATCCGTTTCTATGCTTAACATATGCCGGGCTTGATTGCCGGTCAGTGCGATGGTCAAGTTTTTCAGATAATCTTCATTCTCCAGACGATAATTTGCTGCTTTGATAGCAAGCATTACTGCTGTTTGGTGTAGATTTCCTGTGATGGTGAAATCAGATAATTGGTTACCGCTAACCATTAAGTGTTTCGCGCTGCTTTCGATGAGTAGGTGCGGGGATTCTAAAGTATCGCTCAGTGTTATCTGTGCTTTGAGATCACCTTCTAGTTTTAATCCTAGTTGGGCCAGGGCTGGTGCGGTGACATTCAGTAATAATCGATCCCCCTTGTTGCCAAACGCACCTGTAGCGCTGAATTGATTAGTGCCAATCTGTAAGTTGATTTTACTTTTGATCCGCTTGGCATCCTCAAATGCGAGCTGACCTTCACCCTTGACCGGTTGCTTGGCAAACTGGCTTTTCGTCACGGTGAAATCAACGATGCCACTGATTTGTGGAGCTAGTTTCCCTGACAAGTTGAACGTAGCATTCAAATTTGAGCGAGGCACCTGCATGAACGCTGCAAGATCAAACTGCTTAAGCATACCTTCAAAATGAAATGATTGAGATTCTTTCAGATCCAATTGGCCTTGTCCCGTCAGTATGGAGCTTTGATGGCGCAGGGTGAATTTTTCTAAACTTACGGCAGTTTCTATGCGAGTTAGATTCGTTTCAAGCGATAAGGCCTTGGCCTTGTCTTGAAGAGAAATCGTACCTTGTTGCATTGCGGCATCGCCTGTGAGTTTAAGATAGCCATTGATTTTTGCTACTTGTAAACGTGTATCCAGTGCAGCCGGATTTAGCTGATTTACTTTGAGATCTGCAGTTCCCATCGCTCGCGTTATCTGCCAGTCGAAATGACCGGTAATACTTGCGTTATCGGTCATTTTCAGCAGTATGTCGTCAAACTGGATTTCATCCATTGAAATTAAGGACCGTGCTCGTACTTCAATTATGGGCAATCCATTCTGATCGAGTGGTAGCGGGAGACTGTTTTTAATAGCCATGCTTCCTTGCAGCTTGCCGGCAGAATCCTCAATTAAATCTGTATGAATGGAGAGATTAGCTTTGGGCATATCAGCTAAAAAGGCAGAGGGATCCATTTTATCTATCGTTAGATGGAGTGTGGCAAGCGGCATCGTCGCCAAGGGATGCAAAACAAAATCTCCCTTACCTTGAGCATTCACGCTCTTTCCGGTTACGGTTCCCTTGATTTCTTCCAGATTACCAGTCAGTTCGATTGAAATGGCAGCTTCAGCAGTATCTATTTGTGTAGAAGGTAACCGGCTAAGTAAGGTTGCGTGAGCACTCAGGTCAAAAGGTTTGTCGGGATTTATCTGAATCGATCCACTCAATTTTCCGAACTCTGAATCAAGCGAGATTTCTCGTAAGCTGTGACGCTGAGCGTCACTTTCGACGCTGGCTGTTATATTGGTGATCGTAAAATCAGGTGCTTCCTTGCCGATTGTCAGCATTTGCAGAACGCCAATTTCCAGCTTTTGCAGGGCTATCGAGAGGGGCAGTCGCAAGTTTTCCGGTAGAACGAATGGTTTCTTATCTGGTTTTGGAGAGGGTGAAGACTGTGTCTCGATTGTTTTGACTGTCAGAATATCGATTGTTAATTGGCTGGAAAATAATAATTGGGGCTGCCAGTGCAGTTCGATTTCATCGATGGTGGCGCGCAGCTCATCACTGGTATAGTTAATTTTCTTTATGCTCAAAGCGCGTAAGGTGCCATTAATATCCTCAAAGAATATGCGCTCACCGCTGATACGAGACACTGAATCCAGCAGGAACCGCAGACCAGAGGTTGTAGTGGTCAACCAAATGCTGCTTGCGCTCACAGCTACGGTCAGCAACAGGAGGAAAATGAGAAACCATAGCTTTTTCCTGCTTCCCTTTTGTTTTGGCTTGGCTTCAGTATTTTCCATTTTTTAGGCTTAATTAACTAGAAAGCTGCTGCAATCGAGAAATGAATATGCAGCGTACCGGTTTCATGTCGTCTGGCTAAATCGAGCGCAAGCGGACCAGCGGGGCTACGCCAACGGATACCGCTACCATAACCAAGTGATGGATTAAAAGACTGCCAGGAATCTGCTGCATCACCAACATCCGTAAACAAGGCGGCACCCCAGTTATGAGTAAACCAATGCACATATTCCAGTGTTCCCGTCCCCAGCGTGCGCCCACCTACAATAGCATCGCCTTCACTAACTCCTAAGCTTAGAAAGTTATGCCCACGCACAGAATTTATACCCCCCGCACGAAATAAGTATTCCTGAGGAATACCTAGACGTGATGATGCTAGGGTATAACCTACTTCAGCACGTAGATACAGCACATCGCGCGCTCCAATTGGCCACCAGTGTTGATGCCGCGCATACATGCGCACAAAATCACGTTCCGAAAGTGCATAGTGAGTGCCACCGCTAAGGCGAATTTCTGAAATATGGCCACGCCTGGTAAATAGAGGATTATCAACGTTATGGTAACGCCACCAACTATCCAATGCGAGTGCTTCACTGATTGTATGAGGCGCACCTACCGGTCTTCTATCCTCCCTTTGCCAAGTGATCCCGTACTGTGTCTGTATTCTTTCCGTAGTCCGGTCTCGTGTAAAACTCACTCTTTGATTGAATGTTTTTAAATCCTCGATATCGGTCCGTTCGATTTTTGCTCCCAGGCTATAGATATAATTGTTTTCGTCCGGGATCGTATCAAGTTTTGCTGAGAAGGTTTGGCGCTTTTGCTCATAACGGAGCAAGCTGCTCAAATTCAATGGTCGGTTCAGAAAATTGAATTTGTAATTACGGTAGTTGATTTCTCCACGGGCACCCGTGTTAGTACTATAGCCAGCGCCCACAGCGATCCGCTGAGAATGTGCCTCGGTCAATATGACATTAACTGGGACGGCCTGGTGATATGCAATATCGGGATCGATACTGACTGAGACTGAGCTAAAGTGAGGTAGATTCTGTAAGGCGCTCTGGAATGCAAGCAATTGATCCCGGCGATAAGGATTGCCTTTTTTGTAAGGAGCGTAGTTGGAAACCAGGCTTTGATCGTATTGCTTAAGTCCAGAAATCTGTAAGTCCCCAAAGTAGAATACAGGCCCTGAGTCGATAACTATCCGCAATTTTGCAGTTGCGGTAGCAGGATCGACTTCGGCCTGGCTGCTGACAATCTGTGCGGCTGCATATTCATTTTCCGCTATGCTGGATAATAAGGATGCCTTGGCTTCTTCCCATGCAGAATTACGGAAGAATTTGCGTGGTGTGAGTGGCCAACTGGCACGCAACTGCTCCATTCGTTTTTGGTGTTCGGGTGTGTCGGCTGCTAGATCGCCCTGAAATTCAATCGTCACCTCAACCACCCGTGTCCGCGTTCCCGGAATAACCTTCAGGGTTGGTTTTTCTCCGGCTAATTGATCTTCGAGTGTAACTGTAGGAGTGAAGTAACCTTCAGTTGCTAGGAGCTCTTTGATTTCCTGCTTTGCCTTACGAACAAAAGAGGCCTGAGCAGTATCATTGGTAAAGGATTCAACAGGGAATGAGATGTATTTTTTTATGAGTTTTTTGACAGATTTAGGTGCTGAGAGTGTGATTACAGCATCCGATTCTGAGTTTCTGCTTGGGTTTTGATCGGATTGGGCTGCAGAAACGACTGCGATAGCGACAGGGCTAAACACGCATGAAACAATAAACAGCGTAATGTATAGCCATCGCACATTATAAAATTGGAGTGGGAAGTTAATAGAAGATTGTATTGTATAATCAATCGCCATAGATAAGAGTTGGCAATTTTATATTGATCGAACTTAACCTCCGCCTGCTTATATTAATCCATTGATGTTTCAGTTTCTTAAATCGTTTCAATCTCAGACTCGTTCGATATATTCGCCTGTATCAGTATTGATTTTAATTTTTTCACCTTGTAAAACAAAAGAGGGCACCATAACGACCAATCCAGTTTCCGTGGTGGCAGGTTTATAAGAACTCGTAGCAGTCGCACCTTTGAGAATTGGTTCGGTATTCACGACGGTGAGTATAACACTCGAAGGAAATTGCACTCCAATGGGTCGATCATGATGAAAATTAACCAGCACATCCGTGTTGGGAAGCAAATATTCGCTTTGTCCCTCAAGGAAATCTTGCGATAAACTCAATTGTTCGTAAGTTTCCTTGTCCATAAAGATGTAGTCATTCCCTTCTTGATAGAGAAAAGTCATTTCTCGTGGCTCGACAACCGCACGTTCGACCTTTTCTTCAGTGCGAATACGCTGATTGGTTTTCGTGCCTGATTCGATATCCTTCATCTCCACCTGCATGAATGCGCCGCCACGACCACCAACATGAACATGGTAACATTTCAGTACACGCCAGATCCGCTTATCCCATTCGATCAAATTGCCAACGCGAATCTCAGTTGCGAGAACTTTTGCCATTGCTTATTTATCTTAAAAATAATGACCATTCTACACCAAAAAGCCCATAATCCTGCTTCAAACTCCTTTCTTGAAAAGTGCCGAAAGTGTGCTCGTTTGGCTGAATTTCTGGATACCGTCAGAATCCAATATCCGGATTACTATGCCAAACCGGTACCTTCATTCGGAGATTTATCCGCTAAGCTGCTGATTATCGGTCTTGCGCCTGGTATGCATGGTGCAAACCGGACTGGCAGACCTTTTACCGGTGATTTTGCTGGTATTTTACTGTATCAAACGCTCTACAAGTTTGGCCTAGCCAGTCGCAGCGAATCCATTGCGGTCGAAGATGATTTGCATCTTTATAGTTGCCGTATTACCAATGCTGTTAAATGCCTGCCACCCGCCAACAAGCCGCAACCAAGCGAAGTAAGGCAATGTAATGCCTATTTAGCAGCCGAAATAACAGATTTTACTGCTCATGGCGGCCAGGGCATACTGGCTCTGGGTAATGTGGCTCATCAGGCAGGATTGATGGCTTTAGGGCTTAAAATGAAAAGCTATCCTTTTAGCCATGGAGCTGCCCATATCTTACCCAGTGGACTGAGATTCTATGACAGTTATCACTGTAGTCGTTACAATACACAAACCAAACGCTTGACACAGAAAATGTTCGAGCAAGTGATTGCCAGAATTTGTGCAGATCTGGCATTAATAACATGATCAATTTTTGGGAGGGAACAAGATGCCTTATGTGAATATTCGTATTGCTGGTACGTTGAGCCGTGAACAGAAGAAACAGATTGCCGAGGAAATTACCGATACCTTAGAACGGGTAGGAAACAAACCCAAGTCGTATACCTATATTTCTTTTGATGAAGTTCCGCAAGAAAACTGGGCAATTGCCGGAACATTGCTCGGCAACGATAAATAAAAGGATATAAAAGGGAATAAGCATTTTGTCAGTAGCAGCGTTTGACGGCAAAGTTTTTTCATCGACCTTGCCCACTCTGCCGGGCGTGTATCGCATGCTGAATGCAGCAGGAGAAGTTATTTATGTTGGTAAAGCGATCGATCTCAAGAAGCGGGTATCATCTTATTTTCAGAAATCAAACCTGAGTCCGCGTATACAACTCATGGTATCGCAGATTGCAGGAATTGAAACGACGATCACGCGCTCCGAGGCTGAAGCGCTGCTGCTCGAGAATAACCTCATCAAGAGCCTTGCACCTCGTTATAACATATTATTCAGGGATGACAAGTCCTATCCGTATTTAATGTTAAGTCAGCATACTTATCCACGCTTGACCTTTTATCGGGGTGCTCTGGATAATCAGCATCAGTATTTTGGTCCTTTTCCCAATGCAGGCGTTGTCAGGGAGAGTATTCATCTTTTGCAAAAGGTGTTTCGTCTGCGTACCTGCGAAGATAGCGTTTTCAATCATCGTACTCGACCTTGTCTGCTTTATCAGATCAAGCGTTGTAGCGGGCCTTGCGTCAATCTCATCTCGCAAGATGAGTATCATGAAGATGTCAAAAGTGCCTCACTTTTTTTACAAGGCAAACAAAGCGAAGTATTGAAAGATATCGCTGAAAAAATGCAGACAGCTTCCGATCGAATGGAATATGAGCAAGCTGCGGTTTTCCGTGATCAAATGCAGGCGCTGCGGAAAATCCAGGAAAAACAGTTTGTTGATAGTGGTAAAGCGCTCGATGCGGATGTCATTGCTTGCGCTTTCCTGCATGATGATATTGAAAGAGTCTGCGTCAATTTAGTGATGATCAGAGGCGGGCGGCACCTGGGAGATAAGAGTTTTTTCCCACAAAATGTGCAAGGATATGAAATTGCTGATGTGTTAGAGGCATTTATAGCGCAGCATTATCTAAATCGACATGTACCGCCTTTGATTATTATCGGTGAAAAAATCCGCCTGAATATTCTGCAACCTTTATTGAGCGAGCAGGCTGGCCGTAAGATAGCAATCGTTCTTAATCCAGTTGGGGAACGACGTGTATGGCTGAATATGGCGACCGAGAATGCACGGTTGGCATTAAAGCAGAGGCTGCTAAGACAAGCTAGTCAGGAAGAGCGGTTACAGGCTTTACAGCAGGCTCTGAATCTACCTAGCCTTGGGCGTATCGAATGTTTCGATATCAGTCATACTATGGGTGAAGCAACGGTGGCTTCTTGTGTGGTTTATGACAATTTTTCTATGCGTAACAATGAATATCGCCGCTACAATATTACTGGCATCATACCTGGTGATGATTATGGGGCGATGCGCCAAGTACTTTTAAGGCGCTATGGCAAAATAGCTGAAGAGGATGGTAAATTGCCTGATCTGATTCTGATTGATGGCGGAAAAGGGCAGGTCAGTGCAGCTCAGGAAATATTGATTGAGCTGGGTCTCAATGATATTCCCTTTCTTGGAGTAGCCAAAGGGGAAGGGCGTAAACCTGGCCTAGAGCAATTGATTTTCCCATCAACTGAAAAGCCGTTAAAATTGCCGGCGGATCATGCTGGTTTACATCTCATCCAACAGATTCGTGATGAAGCACATCGTTTTGCCATTCAGGGACATCGCGCCAGACGTAATAAATCACGCACCCATTCTAGTCTTGAACAGATTGCTGGTGTGGGCGCAAAACGACGCCAAAGTTTGTTAGGACGATTTGGCGGGTTGAAGGGCGTACTGAGCGCAAGCATTGAGGAATTGCAACAGACAGAGGGTATCAGTCGGGCGCTGGCGGAGAGGATTTACCGGGAACTGCATTGAATCTGCTCAAAAAATAAATGACAATGACGGGATTGTCGTGCTGCATTAATAACAGAATCGACACTTGAATACTATCATGCCAATGAATCTTCCTAATCTGCTGACATGGCTACGGATACTCGCAATTCCGTTATTTGTCGGGATTTTTTATTTACCTCCGAGCTGGTTATCACCATTCGGACAGAATCTGATTGCTACCATCATTTTTAGCGGGGCGGCGATTACTGATTGGCTGGATGGTTATCTGGCTCGCACCCTTAATCAAACCTCAGCTTTTGGCGCTTTTCTTGATCCTGTCGCAGATAAATTGATGGTTGCGGCAGCCTTGATTGTGTTGGTGTATTTAGAAAGGCTGGATGCACCGATAGCAGTGGTTATCATTGGCCGTGAAATTACCGTTTCAGCATTACGCGAATGGATGGCGCAAATTGGTAAAGCCAAGAGTGTAGCTGTCTCTTTTTTGGGAAAAATAAAAACTGCTTCACAAATGATAGCTATTCCATTATTGCTTTATCACGAAAAAATCGAAGATTATTTTGATCCTCAAATAGTAGGAACCTGGCTTATTTATCTGGCTGCAATCTTAACGTTATGGTCAATGATTTATTATTTAAAAGCAGCTATTCCACAAGCACTTAAGCAGTCATAGCTCTGTCGCATGATTCAGCTTGATATGCTTCATGCGATCAGTTCGACTTTGATTTGACGGGGCTAGTTGTGTAGTGTCGAACGCTGTCGGTACCGTTACGCCACTGCGCTTGGCAAAGGTGAAGACTGCCACAAGATTGATCGCATGCCACGTATTGTTCGGATTACGTTCGTAGGGTTTTCTGTAGGCGTCAAGCGCATGCGCCAGCGCCTCTCTGCTCTCGATGCAGTGGGGATCTCGAGTATCGATGGCGATTTGCTTGTAGGCACGACCAATCAGACCAGCCAGCTTACTCCATTCTTCATCGCTCTCGGGAAGGCCCTCTAACGCCTTTTGTGCCACCGCGATGGCTGCGGTGTGGCTTGCCCTGTCTCGATTAGTGCCTGGGCGTGTAATCTCCGCACTGTGGTGGTGTTCGGCTGCACGCGTATAACGCGCTTGCTTAGTTTGGTGAGCAGGTTAAACTCACGTAGGTTTTTGAGATCGTTGGCGAGCCTTTGTGCTGCCTGAGAGTCTGTGCTTCCGGCAGGCCAGTGAGGGCGTTGTAGTAGCTCTCGAGCGCGTCGGACCATTGTGTCGGCATCCTGTCCCTTGCTCATAAGTGACTCCTCAGAGACCAAGCATCTTGAGCAAGGCGCACCGTACCTCATCATGCGCGAGATATTTTACGACTGAATGGCGCCAGGTTCCTTCATTAGTGACGCTGAGATCCTGGATGCGTTCGATGCCTCCGTCGCAAAAATCGTTTGCAATCTTTGGGTCGGCTCCACACACGACGTCCAGGTGGTCGTAGACGTTGACCCACTGGGTCTTAATTTGTGATCGGGGGTAACCGTTGTCCCGAGTCCATTCCGGCTTGAAACAATCTTGTACTTCGTCAATGCCGAGTGGACTGCCCATCGTCAGTCATCAAGCTATCAATGGCTGGGCAGCCAGGAACGCGTTTAAGGCAATCGTAGGCGACCATGGTTCCCATGCTGTGACTTACGACGATATGCGGACCGTTGGTCTTTACCTTTTTCAAATCATTGATAAAACGACTGCGGACTTCCTCTTGTACGCGATATGTTGTTCCCGGATGGGGGGAGAACTCCTTATTAAAAAGGTAGAGATAGGCATCGCGAATCTTGGCATCCATGATCTTCCTCTTGATGGACCAAGGGAGAGGAATACGCTCGAGCTTAGTGGCTTTGTCGTCAGTCGACCCATTCTCGCTTGCATTTCCGATTTCTGCATCGCTCATGCGTGTTTCATAAGCGCGCATGGCTTGTAGGAAGTGTTTCTCTTTGTCGGTGGTCCCCACGGGAATTTGGGTATTCCCGCTTGCATCGAGTTCCTGGAGAATCCTCTCGAGGGTACTCTCGTAATCGACTACATTCGGATCTGGTTCTGGATACAGCACATCCGCCCAGTAAACCATTGTTGTTGTGACTCCCTGGTCACCTAAATCAATACCGCTAATTCCTTTGGCTAAGGCATGTCTCCATATTTGGTGGAGTTTGTCTGGCTCGGGTTTATTTGAAAGGCCGTGAATGAAGGTGATGTGTGGCATGGTGGGATATATAGAGAACTTTGCACGATCAGAAACAAATTTAGCTGATGAGATGGGATAATTACTCATCAAATCATGTTGTTGGGGTAATTTATATGAGTTTTT
>NZ_JAWJYP010000042.1:0-5628 GCF_033063275.1 Nitrosomonas sp. Is37
CCGGTCGGTAGCGGCTCATAACTGTCCCGGTCTCGCCAATCTTTTACTATTCCTGTTGCCGTGCTCTCTGCAATATCTAACTTCCTGCCTGCCGCATGCGCAGACATGCCACTTTCAACCCCCTTGATCAGGCGCTTCCTGAGATATCATTCGATAAGGGTTTTGGCATATGTCACCTCCTTATAGCAAGATGATCAACTATATCTCATCCTTTGAGAATCCCTTATCGACTCTATTTAAGTGCAGAATGCTCTAATGCTGTATTTGGCGGTCTTAGCCTAATGCCTGGGCTAGACCGCTGAAAACGTTTTAAGCGATGAAACGAGTTACTACAAGGCATAATATCAATCAAATACATTAAGCCCTGTCTTAGCAAAAAACTGTAGGGCAAAGCACGGGCCATCAAATCTTTAGCAATTTGGTAGGAGCACTATCATGGAACAGAAAAAAATAGCCCTTGTACTCAATGGAGGAGGAAGCCTGGGAGCAGTTCAAGCAGGGGTTCTTTATGCGCTAATGAAGGCTGGTCAGCGCTTTGACATGATTGCGGGCTCTTCAGTCGGCGCGCTGAACGGTGCCTTTTTGGGGCTAATCCGACGTTGCAGGGTGTTGAAAGCCTAGGTGCCCTGTGCCTTCCAAACCCGATTATTTTTACTGACAAAACTTAAGTCCTTTAAACTTAAACATTTCGTAGGAGATGAGCGAAACCTTGGTAAAGATTGCCGGATTTCATTATTATCACAGGCATTGGAGATGGGATATCTGGGCAACGTGCTTCATATTAGGGAAGCTCCCGATTCAGTTTCTCTTTTGGAAAATGTATCAATCTACTAGCAGGATGTTGAAAAACGTATTCGAGGCAGCTAGTTAATGTTAATACTGTTCACAATATCATTTAGCTTGAAATAATCAACTTGATATTCTGATTCAATGAGGCATACATGAAACAGTGTATTCGTTGCTGGGTTAGTGGTCGGGTGCAAGGTGTCTGGTATCGGGCATTTGCTCAGGAAAAAGCCAGAGAATTGGGTATTTCCGGATATGCTAAAAACCTGCCGGATGGTCGAGTGGAAGTGCTGGCCTGTGGTAGCGACAATGCGCTTGAGAAATTGCGCCAATGGTTATGGCAAGGTCCCAGCCACGCAAAAGTGGACCATGTTCAATGGGAGCCGGTCACTACGGTCACTAAACAGAATTGCGAGGAAGGATTCTATATCATTTAAAGCTGATATAGACAATAGAGGATACATCACGGTTTTACTGGCAGGCGAGAGCTTACTGCGAGCTGTTCCATTATGAATTGGAGTTGGGGTTAGTAGATAAAATCAGGCGGGCGAGGAATGGCTCAACGCGCTGGGCAATGGACGCTACCCTTAATTGCCCTCCTTTTTACTCCTTGGGCGCCTTAAAGGGCTATAACACAACAATCACCCGGAATCTTTTCCAATCCTCAAATAAAATTTTCCTTCCAGCAAGGTAAGCCTTTTTCAATATTTCGCCGCAACAATTCAACTTTCTTAGTCACCACCTTCCGCCAACCGTGCCGACCAGTAATAATCTTCCACTTTGGTGACCATTTCTACCCGCACCCGATTCCGCTCGACATACCTTGACATGCCATATAGCAGTCCATAAATAGGCATCTCCTAAGGGTGATGAAAAAAATCACCCTTGTCACAAATGACCTTCCGCCCTCGTTCCCGATTAATTCTCCGGGCATAGCGCATGTGCAATGGTTTTAAAACTCTCTGCAACCCTTCATCCGTTTCAGGAATTGCAATAAGGTGGATATGGTTCGTCATCAGGCAGTACACAAAAATATCAACTCCGTATTTATCGCAGTACTCTTTTAACCAACCGAGATAGACGCTTCGATCGTCATCGGTGAAAAAATGTTTTCACACCGGTTTCCTCGCTGCGTGATGTGATGCGCTATACCGGCAAATACGGCTCTACTTAATCTTGGCATGGGATGGTTATAGTCAAACTCTATAAAAAGGGTAGCGTCCCCTTTTTTCCGCGCAAATCTATTCAAACAAAAGCATTTCTGCCTGACACCTACTTAATTCAGTAATTCTTATATCAAGATTTATAGCATCAACATATATATTTTTATTGTCTCTCTAATAGAGACAATAAATTTCTTTTTTTAGTACTTATTTTTTATTTTTATATCGATATCATATATTATGAAAAATGAATATTAATATAATCAGCAGGGTTAATGTATTAAAAACCATAATGTTATTATGAGCAATATCAAAATAAATCGTATTTTACTATTAAGTAAAACACCATTTTGATAAGTCAAGTTGATTATAGATTTGTTTCCTTGAAAGAACGTATTCTTGATATGGTTATTCTTAATCAAATATTGACACAATATTTTTGATAAAAACTTTTAAATAAAGAAATGGGGAAATGGGGTGAAATTAAAGTAAGTTGATGAAGGTGTTATGATGAAAAAATTGACTTTCTTGATGATTGTTTTAATGCTTGGTTTCTTAGTTGGCTGTGCACAAACGGGCCCAATAGGGGGTGTTCATAGCAATGAATTTTATAGTGGTAAACTGCGCGCCACAGACCCTAGCAATCATGATGCCGTGGCCAAACACTATGAAGATGCGGCCAATGAAATGAAAGCAAAACTACAAACTCAGAAGAAGCTGCTTAAAGAATATGAGAGTCACTCCTACTACTATGGGCGAGGGGGACAAGATATTCGGTCGCATACCACAGCTAATATTCGTATGTATGAGAATGCTATCAAAGAGAATATGAAGGAAGCGGTCCTTCATCGAAAAATGGCACGAGATCAAGAAAAACAAGAGTTCGGTTTAATAAAGGAAGAGGCCATAGACTCTCAATTAAATTAGTAATTATTTAGAAAAAAGCAACCAAATTCCAGAAGATAATGCATTTAAAAAAGGCTGCGCCGCCAGTGCCATTTTTGCCTTTGATTCACTGGAATATTATGTACGTTTTTTACTCATGATCATTGCTCTTCTATTTATATTATCAGAGCCACAATCTGTCTAGTTTCGTGGTGTCACTTCAGTCTTGATCGAAGTAAGGTGTGTTCCTGTTGATTTATTACAGTCAAGACACAAGCAGGGAAAAAATGAATTACACATCCAGAAACATCAATCAAACGATATTCGCGATAACTGAAACCCTATTGTTGTTTTTTGATTCTAAATACTACACATGCTAATACCCTATCCAATCTGTTCAATCAAAGTGGATTGGAATTGGGTGGCTGGATCAATGGCGGCGCAACTTACAACGCAAACAACCCTTCCGATGGCTTCAATGGCACGGTGACTTTTGCGGATCGTGCTAATCGATTTCAGTTAAACCAACTCAATTTATTTTTACAACGCAACGTCGAATCAGAAGGTACAAAATGGGATATTGGAGGCCGTTTCGACTTTTTGTTTGGAACAGATGCCATCTTTACTCAGGCTTTTGGTATATCCGCATTTGATGAGAATACTGGCGAACCATCAAATAGGGGTAACTGGGATCTCAATCTGTGCTGTAAATCAACTCGCACCTACGGGATTGCTCTTCCACAAGCCTATCTAGAAGCTTATATACCGATTGGTAACGGTTTCAATATTAAGGCCGGGCATTTTTATACACCGTTGGGCTACGAAACCGTTCCCGCCCCCGATAACTTTTTTTACACTCGAGCCTATATCCTTAATAGTGGCGAGCCTTCACCCATACGGGATTTTTAGGTAGTTATATAATCAATCAAAATTGGGTTATCCAAGGCGGCACAACTACAGGTAGTGCAACTGGCGGCTGGGATGGAGTTTTTGATAAGCAACTGGATAACTGGGGTGGACTGGCAAATATCCTATGGGAAAGCGACGACAAAAGAACTTTGGCGCAACTCAGCGGTACCTATGGACAAACAGCCGTCAATGAACCCTGGATGATGTACAGCGTCGTGCTGCAACATTGGCTCACTCCCAGGACGCACTTGGTGCTCCAGCACACCTACGGCTGGGCCAGCAACATCAACTTGCCTGAAGGAATCCGGAATGCAGCATGGTATAGCATCAACACCCACCTGACTTATGACCTTTTTCGTGACCTTTCCATCGGCATCCGTGCTGAACGCTTCCATGATCGCAATGGCTGGCGTGTTTTCTCACCCTATCGCATACTATCAGCATTGAATAATAAAGGAGTTAGCTACGCAGGCAACATTCCTTTCATCAGTGCTCCCGCAGATTATTACGCAGTCACGGTGGGTATGAACTGGAAACCCGCAACACGTTGGGGAAGAGGTTGGAAGCCGATCCGCAATATCAACATTCGAAAAAATATCCGCTATGACAGAGCTGATGGCATTGACATGGCATTTCGGCCATTTGATGGCAGAAAGGATCAATTTCTGTTTTCTTTGGATGTAACGATGCCCTTCTGATTCAGCTCAATTGAAAAGGGGTAGCTACACAGGTATATGTCGTCAAAGCCAATTTGAACTTATGACCGCCTGAATTAAGGAGACAAGAAGGGGACGCTACCCTTTATTGCTCTCCCTTTCACTCCTTGGGCGCCCTAACAGGCTGTTGAAAAATTATCTACATTGCCGCTATGGTGTTAAAAACAGGCTCAAAATGCTCATTTATCAGGTATAAACTCCATTTTTTTCGCCTGTTTTTGCCTATCGTCGACTGCCTCGAATACGTTTTTCAACGGCCTGCTAAAGGACGATAGCGCAACAATCTATCCGCAATCTTTTCCAATCCTCGAATAAAATTTTCCTCCCCGCAAGGTAAACCTTTTTCAATATTTCGCCGCAACAAATCAACTTTCTCGGGATCATCACCTTCCACCAATCATGCTGACCAATTCGAAATTTGATCGCATTGTTTTTTCCACTCAAGCTTTTGACTTAATATCGCATCTTCCCTTAACCCACAATGCGCCACGATACTCGACCAGAAATAATCTCCCGTTTTGGTAACCATTTTCACCTGTACCAGATTCCACTCGACATAGCGGATGGCAGCCCATAAATAACCATCTCCCCATCTCCCAAGAGCAATGAAAAAAATTACCCTTGCCACAAATGATTTCTCCACTCTCGTTGCCGGTTAATCCTCTGCACATAGCACATGTGTAGCCGTTTTAAAACTCTCTACAACCCTTCGTCCGTTTTAGGAACTGCAATAAGGTGGATGTAATTCGTCATCAGACAGTACGCCCAAATATAAACATCGTATTTATCGCAGCACTCTTTTAACCAGCCGAGATAGACGCTTCGATCGTCATCGGTGAAAAAACATTTTCTCGCTGGTTTCCTCGCTACGTGATGTGATGCGGTATACCGGCAAATACGGTTCTACTTAATCTTGGCATGTAATGGTTATAGTCAACCTCTATAAAAAAGGGTAGCGCTCCTTTTCCTTAAGATTTCGGCAGAAGGCGAGGCTGTTTTTTTGTTTTATGCTCCAGTCATTTTTTATCTGCGTGCCGCGCCAATGCTTGCAGTAATTGACGCGCGTTTTGAAAATCACCAGTCCCCCTGAGCACGCCGCACAACACCCACCCCCCACCCACCCCCCCCCCCGACCTCCCCCTAACCTTCCACCCCGGCGACCCACCACA
>NZ_JAWJYP010000042.1:5638-18692 GCF_033063275.1 Nitrosomonas sp. Is37
GGGACCCTCCCTTTTTCTTTAGATTTCGGCGAAAGGCTGGTGTTTTTTTTTTTTTTTTGCACCAGTTCGTTTTTTTCCGCGGGCCGGGCCAATGCTTGGAGGAATTTCGGGCCGTTTTTAAAAACCCCCCCCCCCCCCCCCCCCCACAACAATGCAGTGCCTTCTCAGACCAGATGGTAGGCAACCTCTGCTGTTATACGATCATCGATGACCAGCAGGCGTTCGTTTAGGCGGCGGCATATTTTTTTCTGAACACCATCGGCTGATCACTCTTCGCCAGCTTCGTCCCCGCGAATAACGGCATGATTGTTTATAGGACAGGTGAGTGAGTCGCAGTTGGGTAGGAGAAGCTAAGGAATAGAGATATGAAGGTATGACGGGATCCGGAGATCAGCAAGTCACATGAAAAAGTCCGATGATTGCGCCTTTAGCCTTGTTCCACTGGTGGATAGCTGCAGGGGTAGGAAAAAGATCAACCTGGACTGCCTTTTTCTTAAAATAGTCTGCTGCCTCTTCAGAGAGCGTTACATTACCATTGTGGCCCGACCCTATGATAAGCCGTTCAGCTCCTTTTTCGAATATATGCTTAGCCTCATCAAGCGAGATGATATGCGATGTTCCGAACACGGCCTTGGAGAGTTTCTTCTTTCTCTTCTTGATTTCACCAGAAAGCCTGATGAACACATCGCGTTCGATATCAGACCCATCGATGGTAATGGAGCCAAATTTGGTACCGTCAATTCTAGGTTTCATGAGGGTACTCCTGAGGAGTGCTCTATTATTCTCTGAGCAGATCATGCGCTACGTGAGCACATTCCATGATTGCTCTTAATATAGCATACGAATGGAGAGAATTTTCAACAGTTGGGACTCGATCTGTCGCGTACGCACCAATGGCAGCCTTGAAGTTGAAGGCCGGTCGCCTCCTTCCGACCAAAGCCAGTCAATCAATTTCTACCAATAAACTCAATATATTATGTACCTATGGCAACGTGCTATCAAAGCCATAACAATCGACTATACGCAGAACCATCTAGGTAAGCTGGCTTTCATGGCGTCAGCCGCTTTTCCACTGAAAGATTCCGGCAGAACCGACTGAATGAATCTTCAGGGTACCCATATTTCACCCGCTCACGAAATTAGCTCACCCTGTTCACCGCATCCTCCAACACCTTCAGGAATTGATCACCATAGCGTACCAATTTAGCCTGACCTACGCCGCTGATACGCCCTAGCTCGGTGAGGTTGGCAGGGCGATGATTGAGAATCTCCAGCAGCGTGCTATCGTGAAAGATCACATAAGGGGGTACACCTTGTTCGCGAGCAAGTTGCATGCGCATGGCTTTGAGTGCTTGCCATAACGGATCTTCCTTAGCGCCGGCAAAAGCCTCGCGTGTACGCGAGGTGCGCTCGGAACGACTGATAACACGCTTGCCAGTTTCATTGTCGTGGCGCAACCAGATCTTGTTTTCACCACGCAGAATCGGGCGCGCTTCCTCAGTCAGACTCAGCCCACCATAAGCTTCCATCTGCACCTGTAGCAAACCGACCGCAACCAGTTGCCGGTAAACGCTACTCCATTGTTGCGATGCCAATGCTTTACCAATACCAAAAGTGCTAAGTTGCTGATGCTGAAATTTTTCTACCTGCGGTGTGTTTTTACCCAGCAGCACATCGATCAGGTGACCGGCGCCAAAGCGCTGTCCAGTACGGTAGACACAGGACAGTGCCATGCGCGCTGCCTCGGTTGCATCCCAGGTATCTACCGGGCTGAGACAGTTGTCACACTGGCCACAATTGCCTGGATGCGCCTCACCAAAATAGCGCAGGATAGTTTGATGACGACACGTGGTGGATTCGCAAAAACCCAACAGGGCATCGAGTTTTTGCCGCTCAACACGCTTGCGTTCTTCCGACGCATCCCCCGAATCAAGCATCTGCCGCATCGACACCACATCACCCAGGCCGTAAACCATCCATGCATTGGCGGGCAGGCCGTCGCGACCGGCACGGCCGGTTTCCTGGTAATAGCTTTCCATGCTCTTAGGTAAATCGAGATGCGCCACAAAGCGCACGTTAGGCTTATCTATCCCCATGCCAAAAGCCACGGTGGCCACCATGATGACCCCCTCCTCACGCAGGAATCTGCGCTGGTGCTGGTTGCGCATTGCGGTGTCAAGTCCAGCATGATAAGGCAATACATCCCAGCCACGCGCTTTCAGCCAGATTGCTGTTTCCTCCACTTTTTTGCGCGACAGGCAATAGACAATACCCGCATCGTTAGCATGCTCGGCTTCAAGAAAAGCTTGCAGCTGCTGGCGTGGATTGCTTTTGATTGCAACACGATAGCAGATATTGGGGCGGTCAAAACTGGCAATAAACTGCCGCGCATTCTCCAGCGCCAGACGATCAACAATTTCTGCCCGTGTGGGTGCATCGGCAGTAGCCGTCAGCGCGATGCGCGGCACGGCTGGAAAACGTTGGTGCAGTACCGTCAGTTCACGGTACTCCGGACGGAAATCATGACCCCATTGTGAGACACAATGCGCTTCGTCAATTGCAAACAGCGCCAGACCATTGCGTGCCTGCAAGCGTTCCAGCATATTCAAGAAACCTTCTGTCAACAGCCGCTCGGGCGCGACATATAGCAATTTGAGTTCGCCGTGCAGCAACCGATTGGATACTTCCCGAGCTACCTTGGCATCGAGACTGGAATTTAGAAACTCGGCTTGCACGCCAAGCTGGTTAAGCGTTTCTACCTGATCCTGCATCAATGCGATCAGGGGTGACACCACGATGCCTACACCTGGCCGCAACAAGGCTGGCAGCTGGTAGCACAAAGACTTGCCTCCGCCGGTCGGCATCAGTACCAGCGCATCTCCTCCGGCAGCAACATGCTCGACAATATACTGCTGTTCACCACGAAAGGCTGAGTAACCAAAAACGTCATGAAGGATTTGTTCAGGGGCTGGAAGAGACATTATTTGAGCTAAGTAGCGGAGCAACTCATTTCCGGATAAGTTTACCTGTTCTCTACATTCAATCAATATTCACCAGTGGAATAATAGCGTCAATGAAGCAGATTACTGCGTTGATATTAGCTGTAGGGGTGCCGGTCAGAATTTGCCCTCAAGTGGTCAAGTATAAATCAGAAACTACTATGAAATCTTAGGGATTTCCATGGACGCTATAAAAAAAAGACCCCGTTTAACTTTTGTTAACTTTACCTAATTAAATTTTAATAATCTTCTGCTTTGGTGACCATTTTTACTCGTACCGGATTCCGCTCGACATACCGGATGGCAGCCCATAAATGGGTCTCCCCAAGGGTGATGAAAAGAATCGCCCTTGCCACAAATGGCCTTTCCATCCGCATTACCGGTTAATTCTCTGCGCATAGCGCATGTGCAACGGTTTTAAAACTCCCTGCAACCCTTCGTCCGTTTCAGGAACTGCAATAAAGTAGATGTTGTTTGTCATCAAGCAGTACGCCAAAATATCAACACCCTATTTATCACAGCACTCTTTTAACCAACCGAGATAGGCACTTCGATCGTCATCGGTGAAAAAAACATTTTCTCGCCGATTTCCTCGCTGCGTGATGTGATGCGGTATAACTGGAGAAAGACTCGGTACAACGCAACGATTTTCCTCGCTGCGTGATGTGATGCGGTATACCGGCAAATACGGTTCTACTTAATCTTGGCATGTGATGATTATTCTCAAAATCTATAAAAAGGGTAGCGTCTCCTTTTCCGATGATGACACCTTACGAAAAGCTGAAATCATTACCGGATGCAACCTTCTTTCTCAAACCAGGATCTCGTTTGAACAACTGGATACAGTCCCGCGACAATAATGCAGTGGTGAATACAATTGAAGTATTTTTTAACCAATCCAAAACAAAATCAAGTTTGAATACTCAAATTTAATAACCTTCGCTCAGACTCATTTATGGATTGGAAAATACTATAGGAGGTAAACCTCATGCCCGTATTCACCCCCTCCCCAGCGCAACCAGGTGCTGCGCCGCAAACATCCACGGAGTTGTTGTTTCAACCGATCAGGCTGGGACGCTACGAGCTTCCGCACCGGATAGTCATGGCCCCCTTGACCCGCTCGCGCGCTGGCCAGCCGGGGAATGTCCCTACGCCACTCAATGCCTGTTATTACGCGCAACGTGCCTCGGCTGCTCTGATCATCAGCGAAGCTACCCAGGTCTCGATGCAGGGGCAGGGCTATGCCTGGACACCGGGTATCCATAGCCGCGAGCAGGTCGAGGGCTGGCGACGGGTCAGCGACACCGTGCATAAGGCCGGCGGTTTGATTTTTATGCAGCTCTGGCATGTCGGCCGCATCTCTCATCCGACGCTGCAGCCCGACGGCATGTTGCCGGTCGCACCCTCGGCGCTCAAACCGAGCGGCGATGCGTTTATCGAAAACGAGAACGGCGAGGGTGAACTGGTGCCCTTCGTCACTCCGCGGGCTTTGCAGCCCGAGGAGATGCCCTACCTCGTCCGGCAATTCGAGCGTGCGGCCAGGAATGCGCTGAGCGCCGGCATTGACGGCGTCGAGGTGCATGGCGCCAACGGCTACCTGCTCGACCAGTTCATCAATTCCAGCACCAACCAGCGCAGCGATAGCTACGGTGGGCCAATCGAAAACCGCGCACGGCTGCTCCTAGAAGTGGTCGATGCGGTCTGTGAAATTTATGGGTCGGACCGCGTCGGCGTGCGCCTGTCGCCGCTCGGTACTTTCAACGACATTAGCGACGACAATCGGGAGGAGACCTTCGGTTATCTCGCCGAAAAGCTGAGCGGCTACAAGCTCGCCTATCTGCACTTGGTCAATCCGGCGATCGCCGCATTCGAGCAAGGCCTTGCCCCCACCCCGGAAGCGCTGCGGATGCTTGTGCTGATGCGGGAAAAATACCGGGGCACGCTAATCCTCGCCGGCGGTTTCGACTACGACACGGCCGAGGTCTGGCTTGAGCAGGGCAAGGCGGATTTGATCGCCTTCGGCCGCAAGTTCCTGGCCAATCCCGATCTGCCGGAACGCTTTCGCAGACGCGCTCTCCTCAATGTCGCTGATCAATCCACCTTCTACGGTGGTGGCGCCAAAGGCTATACCGATTACCCATACCTGGATGAGGAGCGCTGTGAGGAAGCGAAACCCCGCGTCGACGAGAGTTGGCGCTAGATTGCAAGCCGCTCGAGAGCCAAGGAGCGGCCAGAATGATACTCGGCAGGAACGATTGACTGGCATCGAGGCGTCATCCTTGCGGGAATTGACAACGTCATGGCCCCCATCCGCTTTTTAATACCTGCATCAAGTCCTGTTGTCAGGAGTAAAAAGGGGACGCTACCCTTTATTGCTATATTTGCGGTAGAAGCGATGGTGAAGATCATGCACCTGCTCCGCGAGGGCGGGTACTGGACCCTCTACCAGGATGCCGGGGACAACCTCCTGGATCCGCAAGGCCCGCACCGGAGACGCGGCACCCCCCAGCTCGGTGAGCCACGCGGCCAGCTGCTCGGAAGAACTTGCGTACACAATGCGGCCTAGGCCAACCCAGCCATGGGCGGCGGCACACATTGGACAATGTTCACCCGAGGTGTAAACGGTCGCCGCCGCTCGCTCCTCAGAGGTCATGTTCGCCGCGGCCCAGCGCGCCAGCTCGAATTCTGGATGGCGAGTTGGGTCGCCACTACCTACACGATTGCGATCCTCGGCAAGCACGGTCCCATCCGCTGCGACGAGCACAGACCCAAATGGCTCGTCGCCCGCTTCCAGGGCCTCGGTCGCCAGCTCTACGCAGCGGCGCAGGTGTTGCAAGTCGGTATCGGTCAGCATAATAATCTCCTGAGATTTGTCACTACGTTTTTGCCTGCATTCCAGGCGAAGAAAATAACGGCGAATCTGAACGGCAATGCCTAACTACAGTTAGCCATCCTAAATGACGCAGTCTAACCAGGTTTTCTAAATTTTGGGACAAAGATAAAATTGATATAGTTTCATTTATCTATAGCAATATAGTTTGTCCTGATAAGAGATGCAATATCCGTCAGAAAACTGTCCTGAACCCCCCTAATTCCATTTCTAAATCAAACATGACACAAGAGCGAGCCGCAGACAGGATAAATAATACGGCAAGGAGAAGCCGATAAAGCCAGGTTTGATTTAGAAATGGAATAAATTGTTGGAGCACGTCAGGACGAAATCTGTTTGAAAAAGAAATAAGAGGTCTGACGCACCTATTCGCTGTTTTTCAGGTATTTCCTTCACAGGAGTTAAAAACACCATGTTTCGATTAAAATTTTTCATCGCACCGATTTTTGTTTTGCTATTTTTTAGTATTACCCCGGGGCAGTCTCAGTCTGGCGATCTTGAAGCAGAAAGTCTGGCAAAATTTGAATTCGCCCTGATTGGAGATGTACCCTACAATACGGCTGATTTCTGGAAATTTGATAATGTCATTAAAGAAATCAACGCCAATAAAAAACTAGAGTGGGTGCTCCATGCTGGAGATATCAAAACCGGTTCGTCATTGTGTTCAGATGAGCTGTTTCAGGATCGCCTCGAGCGATTCCAGCAATTCCGGATTCCTTTTATTCTGACACCCGGTGATAATGAATGGACAGATTGTCATCGCTTCAGTGCAGGATCTTACCGGCCACTCGAGAGATTAAGCCGTTTGCGGACACTTTTTTATCCAAAAGCAGGGATGAGTCTGGGACAATCGCCTATGCCTGTCATCACCCAGGCAAGCGATCCCAGCTATCCAGAGTTTGTTGAGAATGTACGCTGGATGAAAAATCATGTCATGTTTGCCACTTTACATATTGTTGGTAGCAACAATGCCCTGGCAGCTTTTTCGACACGTACTCAGGCTGATGATGAGGAAGTCAAGCGCCGGATAAAAGCGACACTTTCCTGGCTACACCAGACTTTTGACGAAGCCAAGGCTCGGAATACTCGTGGAGTATTCTTACTCTTTCAGGCTGATCCAAGGTTTGAATTAATCAAAGGTAATCGCGGGCGATTGGGATTTGAAGAAATTCTCGATGCCTTTGAGCAAGAATCGGTGAAGTTTGGTAAACCTGTCGTCCTTGCGCATGGCGATTCGCATCACTTTCGGGTAGATAAACCCTTGTTAAGTAATATTAACAAGAGGCAAATAAAAAATGTCACTCGTGTAGAAACATTTGGCGCTGATGACGTTCACTGGCTGCGCATTATTGCTGATCCCTCCTCACCGGAGGTTTTTACCATCCATCAGGAGATTGTGGAGCAGAATCTGAAAAAACGCTCACTATTCTAACGAAGAAAGGGTAAGAGCAACGCCGCATTCGCGCCTGGAGCGACATACGATGCACTTCGTAGCGATCCCACCATTCTGATGAATGAGAAAATTTCGAAAATCCTTCTATATGTTATGGGCTTAGCGCTCCAATCAAGCGGTCAACTGCGGTTTTTAGGATCATGTGCATTTGCTACTTTCCGTCAATTGAGCTGAGTCTGCCAGGGGGCTGATGAAGGCGCTCGAATCGTGATATACAGTGTTATGCGCAGTATGTGAATCACGCTACCAGCGCAGCGAAACCTTGTGGGAGGGATGTTTCCGTTCCTGCTCCGTTCAGGAGAAACTTATTTGGCTTGCGTGTCAGTGCTATATCGAACTGCATCCGGTATGGGAAGGTATGATGGTGGCGCTTCGACCGAATACCGTTGGTCTAGCTAGCGAGTGAACGCGCAGGGGAAGATCGATGCACTGGTAAAACCGCACCCGCTTGACGTAACGCTGGAGCCAGATAACGCTGTCAGGTCAAGAACTTACAAAGGGTTTATCGAAGGCTGTTCAATCATGAATTAGAGCCGAGTTGGTGAATGAAATTCCGCGAGCGACAAATGGCACAACGCGCTGGGCAATGAACACTTCGCAGCACAGGCATCGGCGGCTCTGGGGCGAAGTGCAGCACCCAGTAAGACTGAGCAGCCGCACAAGGTTGTAAAACCAGAACTCAGCAATCTGTTTCTCGCATAACCGAAAACCGTGGTCTGTTCCTATTCTGCTACTGCCCCCCCTCTCGACCCCCGCCTCTCCTCGGGCCGTTGGCCACGCCTCAACCTTCCGGAACGGTTCGGGGGAGCGAAAAGTAGAAGGTAGCGCCTTCATCGACCTTGCCTTCGGCCCACACCCGTCCGCCGTGCCGGAGAATGATTCGTTTCACGTTGGCCAGCCCGATGCCGGTGCCTTCGAATTCACGAGTGCTATGCAGCCGCTGGAATACGCCATAAAGCTGGTGCGCGTACTGCTGGTCGAACCCGACGCCGTTGTCCTTGATGTAGATCATCACCTCGTCCCTCGCGGCCTCGCCTTCCTTCCCTGATATGACCGGAGCCGCTTGATCGCGATCGAGGCTCCCGATTTCGATGCGCGCGGGGTCGCGACCCTGTGTGTATTTCACTGCGTTCGACAGCAAGTTGACGAACACCTGGCGGAGCAGCATGGCATCAGCGCGCACATGCGGCAGATCATTGATAGCCCAGTCGATGTTCCGTCCGTCAGTTTCCTGCCAAAAGCCGGTCAGCACATCGCAGACGAGCTGGTCTAGCCGGACCGGCAAGGGTCGCAGATCCGTGCGGCCGATCTGCGAAAACTGCAAGAGGTCGTCGATCAAGACCTCCATGTGCTTGGCCGCCTCGGAGATCCGGGTCAAATACTGCTGACCTTTGTCGTTCAGCTCTGCGGCGGCGTGTTTCCGGAGCAGGCTCGCGAATCCGTTGATGTGTCGAAGCGGCGCGCGCAGATCGTGCGAGACGGAGTATGAGAAGGCTTCCAGTTCCTTGTTGGCTGCGGCGAGTTTCTCGTTGGCCCGCCGCACGCGCTCTTCGGCCAGCTGGCGTTCGGTGACGTCCCGCGCAGCGGCATACATGGTTCCGTCTGGCTCAGAAACTGATGTCCACGACAGGGTGCGCCAAGAGCCGTCCTTATGCCGGTACCGGTTTTCGAAGTGCAACACCGGCTGACCGTCAATCACCAGCTGTTCCACCTTTTCGAGCGTCGCGCTATGATCGTCGGGATGCACGAAGTCGATAAACGGCCGGGCCAACAACTCCTCCATGCTCCACCCCAGCGTTCGTGTGAAGGCGGGACTCACGCGCTTGAAATAGCCGTCCCGATTGGCGATGCACAGCATGTCAAGGGACAGCGTGAAAAATCGATCCAACTCCTCCTGGGTCCGTTTTCGCTCGGAGATCTCCCGGCACAGGTCGTCATTCGCCCTGGCCAACTCGTCGGTCATGCGGCGAGTCATCTCAACCCGCTTCCCGGTCTGGGCCGAGACCCGGGCCCCGTCCGACCTTTCACGACGAAGACGGTGGCGCTGCCCTTTCCCAGAGCCTGCAGAAGGCGCTGCGTCGCCGCAGGTGCATGTGTATAAGAAAAATCAACGCTCTTTGTCATGGTAAATGAATGTACAAGGAAGCAAATGGAGTGTCAAACACTCTGACAAGCGATAGCAATCAAAAATTCAAAAAATTTGTGCTCAATTGGCAACAAAAATTGCTGGATTTAGATCATTTTTTGCCTTTCCGACGAAAGAGGCGCAGAGAGCACTCAGCCCAGTTATGCAAAGACTTGCGCTGATGCTCTAGGTAGCGCTCAGGAAGGCAGGTGTGGTGGTGCATCCGGCTGAATACCGTTGGTCTAGTTACCGAGTAAATGCGCAGGGAGAAACCGATGCAGTGGTGAAACCGCACCCGCTTTACGTGGTGCTGGGATTAGATGACGCTGGCAGGCAAAGGGCTTACAGAGGGCTTACCGGGGGCTGTTCCGTTATGGATTGGAATCGGGGCTGGTGGATAAAATCCGGTGAGCGACAAATAGCGCAACGCGCTGAGCAATGGACGCTTCACGGCACAGGTATCGGCGTCCCTGGAGTGACAGGTAGCGCCCGGCAGGCCTGGGTGACTGCGCAAGGTTATAGAACCAGAACCCAGCAATCTGTTTCTCACATAACCGAGAACCTTGGCCCGTCCCCTATTCCAACGCAAATATCAGGAATTATTTAACCTGGATTCCTCAGTTGGACGGAATGGAGTGTGCAGTTTTGCGAGTACAGGGTAAGGGCAACGATGCGGAATGGTCATTCCATTCCAAGGAGTTGCAACGCAGTCAGTACTTGCAAAATCGTACAATCCGCACCGAAGCATGAACATCTGAAAGACACGAGTAAAATCTACAAAAAATGTAGAATATTCATACTATTAATAACAGCATAAGCGATCAATTGAGGAATCCAGGTTTAAATCGATACTGGAGCTAGATACGGCGATCACAGGAGGCGAATACGATATTTTATTCAGGCAGTGAAAAATAAAAAACAGCCCCTTCTCCCGGTTTGCCCTCGGCCCATACTTTACCTCCATGTTTGTTAATGATGCGCTGCACAATGGCCAGGCCCACGCCTGTACCTTCAAATTGTCCTTCGGGGTGCATCCTCTGAAAAATGCCGAAAAGTTTGTCGGCATAGGTCATATCGAAGCCCACACCGTTATCGCGGAATGAATAAACGATTGTCCCGTCTTTTTTGTAGGAATCAATCTCTACTCTGGGAGCCTCTGAATAGGTGGAGTATTTAATGGCATTGGAAAGGAGGTTAATGAATACCTGTTTGATGAGCATCGCATCTGCGCTAGCTTCGTCTAAATTGCCGATGAGTATCTCTGCCTTATGTGGGTTCATGGCTTTAAAGTCCTGGGCAATATTTTCCGCCAGCATCTTCATGTTGACTTTTATTTTCCTTACCTCTTTTCTTCCCAATTTGGCAAATGCCAGCAGGGCGTGTATCAAGGCATCCATTTTTTCCACGTTGTTCCGTATTCTTTTTAAAGATGTTTTGATGCTTTCATCAAGTCTGGCATCTTGATTTTCTTCGAGAATGGTCAAATACCCGTTGATCACCCTTAAAGGAGCACGTAGGTCATGCGACACGGAATAGGAAAACGATTCCAGTTCTTTATTCAGTTCGGTAAGCAGGGCAGTTCGTTCTTCTACCTTTAATTCTAATTCTTCATTAAGTTTTTTGATCTCCGCCTCGGCTTTTTTGCGATCGGTAATATCTACCGACAGTATCAGGATACCCTGGGGCGCAGGCTGAATACTCAGCTCAAACCAGCTCACCGTGCCATCGGAGTAAGTAAATTCATTTTCAAAATGAAGGAAAGTCCTTTCTTCCATACATTTTTTTAGGGCGCTGAACACATTGGTATTTTCAACGTCCGGGAATATTTCGATAAGGGTGTGGCCAAGCAATTCTTCCCTTGTTTTTTTAATTTGCCTTACCACTGCATTGTTCACGTATAGATACGTCCAGTCAAAATCCAATACCTGCAGGCCCTCGATCATGTCCTCTACCACCGATAGGTCAATGTTAGCAACCTCTGATACAGCGCGGTATTGCCGCAGCATTTTAATCGGCTCTTCTCTGATTCCGTTGGTCAGATCATCCATGTCTATAAAATAATTGTTTGGCAGTCTTTTTCCTCTCAACAAACTAGTCTGACTCGCAGGAGGGGCAAAAGTATTGGAAATTTGTCTTTTCATAATTTGTTTTCATCCCCTTATAATCCTATTGGGTCTTAGGAAGTTCAGTACTTGCTAAAGTGTTCTAACTTCTAAGACGAATATAAACCCAGATTTTCCATTAGGAAATGTGAGAGAAAGTGTCGGTTGCGATCATCCAGCTGTTATGATTTTCTGCCGCTTCGTTCAGATTGATAAGTTCCAGCATGTATTGTTCATAAGCATTTGCTTGAGACATAAATGTGGCTCCATTTTTTTGATTTGTAGAATTTAAAGAGTATTGTTCTAAAAGCAGCTTTAGCTTTTTGCTTGTAGAGCAAAACTCTTTAGTCTCCTTCTACGAAATGCAATATTTATGCCAAAAAAGTAATATTTATGCCAAAAAATATTTATGCTAAGAGAATCAATTGGTTCTGTCTTCTTTGAGAATAAGGAGAGAAATTGAAATGTCTCTGTTTAACTACATAAAAATTAGTAAATTTAATTAATGTTATATTTTATAGTAGTTTTTTATGTAGTCATAAGGAGACAATTTATGCAAATTGAATTAATAATTCACTCGAATCTAGCGTATTCTGATTAGTGCATAATTTATTCTGGAGGGTTTTCGTGGATTTGTAGTCGTATGGAGACAATTTATGCAAATTGAATTAACAATTCACTCGAATCCAGCGTATTCTGATTGGTGCACATTTTTCTCCAGAGGGCTTTCGTGGATTTTCAACTTCGCTTTACCAATAAAGAGATAACGGCTTAGGGTGACATGGGTTGCAATCTTCACGTTGATGATTTGCCCTGGATCTGGATTCGACGGTAATGACACGCTATGGACAGCAGGAAAGAGCGGCACGAGGCTACAATCCGCGCTTGCGCGGACGCTATTCTCACCATCCATTGATGGTCTTTATTGCAGATGTTCATATGGTGGCCAATCAATGGCTGCGTCCAAGCAATAGCCATAGAGCCAATAATGCATTGCCTTGTCTTAACGACAGTTTAGATAAGCTGGGTGGCAAACGGGTAGCGTTGCTGCACTTCAGGGTCCACCATGGTGACAACGAGTTTGCTCATAGTGAGCGGCATATTAACGACATCGAATCCTTCTTGAGTTTTGCAAAAAGACGTTTGGCAAAATTCAATAGCGTGCCTGAGCATACTTTTTATCTGTACCTGGAAAAAACCGAATTTCGTTTTAATCATCGACATGATAATCTTTCCATGAAATTCTTAAATTGTTACGTTTAAACTCGCTTTAACTTCTTAAGACCCCTTATATTTAAATGTAATAGGAAAGAACAGACCACAGTTTTCTATCAGAATTTGTCAGTCGCAATAATTGATAAGTGCCAACTTATGCCCGCCTCGCACTACCAAATATTCCACTTCACCTTATCTAGTCGCCCCTGAAATACTATAGAAGCTAGCATAAATATTGGCATTGAGGGATACTCAAAAGGTATGGAATTT
>NZ_JAWJYP010000043.1:0-17701 GCF_033063275.1 Nitrosomonas sp. Is37
AGAAATTACGAAAGTATGATTGCCATGGCATGTGGATATCTGTGGCTACCTATGTGAAATGTCAACAGACCCTAGGCGGCGTACCCTTAAAAGATACATTTAACGATTGTGATACTTTTATCGAAGTATTTTCCACTTCGCCACCGCCGCGCGCCCTCTCGCTCCTTACGTCGCGATCAGTGCGCCGCGTTGGCTCGGTGGATTGAATTGGTTCTTTGAATTTCTTTGTCATGTTGTGCTCCTATAAAAAATTGAAAGGAGCACCAATAATCTTGCACAGCTAAAAATAAAAAAATTAGATTGTGTTAATTAGGATGATAAAGAATTCATCCTAATTATTTACTATTAATATTCAATGTATTAACACTAATTAGGACGATAATTTAGGTGAATTCTTGGTTCTGCATCCAGATTTATGATTGGTTGCAAGGTCAGCAATATGCTTATGAATAGTATTGGGCTTAAGCCCAGAAGCCTTTAAATGTTTAAGTTCCTTAATACGTCTGACTGCTTCTGAAATAGTCAAAGTATCGCCTTCTTTAGCCCACCAGGCACGGGCAATTTCCCGAACTGGTTCCCAGAGTTGTTGATTATTTCTTTCGCGTTTACCTGATCTTTTATATCTATGGATTTTCCCTGATTGACCGGGAAAAATTTCTGAATTCTTAGAAGATTGAACATATTTCCATTGTTCCTTTGTAATGAAGCTTCGAAGCTCGTGTTCTTCAATATACTTCAGTACCTCTGGAAGCTCATCTGTTTCCCTAGAAATTGGGTAACCAGATATTGTGAAATCTTCAAGAGAAGGATCGCTTATAAGACGGTTTCCAATCAGGCACCCTGGAATAATAGTGCTTCCGAATAATGCTTCTATGTCATTGGGCTCTATAACATAGAGCGGGATTTGAACATTGATAACAGCTGATACCAATCGAACCATGGCTTTAACCTGAATTCTGGTTGGCGCATAACTCCAGTCCCACTCATCATTAAAAATATGGTAACGGAAAATATCTTTATCATCCAGCGTTGCGATTTGTTCTGATAATACAAGCGCTAATGGTTGATACTCTGTATCAGTGAAATCTAGGCCCTTTCGGGTGGTAAATGCACGGACTGGAAGAAATAAACTAGTATCTTTTCTGTGACAGAAAGAGATTAAATCATTGAAGAATACTGCTGGATCTTTATAACAACTATGGAATTCGTATATTTGATTATCAACGCCTTCCAACCATTGCCTGCGGATGCCAAATAATTGGGCAGTTTGTTCAAGTATTTCATAATTAAGCACTTGTAACAGTGTATTTTCAGATTTTAAATTACTGAGTTGAATCTGAGGTAATAGACGGGGAATTTGTGAAGCAACGATACCATGATCTTTAAAGGCTAGGATAAACCGCTGTGGAATGAGGTTGACTGGATTTACTTTATTATTCCAGTTCAATACGTTTCGAAATTTATTAAAGATAGATGATCTAGTCATGCAGTAACCAAAAATAAAACTATTCTTTTTTGAGAAGCGGCATCCGATATGATTTTATGAAGTTAATTTGATGAAATAGCATCGACTAGCTTATTAAAATATCCTGAAATTATTATAAAAAACAAGTTGAATGTAGTATCGAATTTATTCATTGCATAACTACTTCGAGATAATGGGAGGGGGAAAGAACAATCTGGCAATGCTAGGCTGTGGTTGCGAAGCTAATTTAATCTAATCTTAATATGGGAATGTATCAATTATATGATTTCAAAATACTTTTAAAAAAATTATCATATAAATTGACGAATTGCCAGCATGCAACATCAAAATTTATTTAGTATAAGTGGCTCATCATTAAATGATAAAAATAGAAAAAATATACTTAAATTTTCCTTTAATAAACATATTCTTATTTTTATAGAAAAATAATAGAATTTTTTCTTTATAGATTAACCAAATAAATTAATGCAATTAATTGAATATTAGACTAATATTTGCAACAAATTTTGATTTGAAATAATTCATAAAAAATATTATAAAGAAAGTAATTTTTTAATTATGGACTCTGCTATGACTCAAACCTCTCCAAACTTCCGTTTAGATACGTCTATACCTAGTGAGCAACTTGTAGAGATTGATATTGGTGAGATAGATAGTCCTGTTCTTTCCCGTCTAATCGAAGAAGTTAGAAACTATAGCGAGTCAACTGTTTACAATTATGATCGGACGCACAATCGTCACAACCGTTGAATCTTAAGTGATTCAGATTGATACCGTATTAATTAAGGTTTCCAGCCGGTGCAATATTAATTGCAGCTACTGTTATGTTTATAATATGGGAGATGATAGTTGGGAAGATATGCCCAATTTTATCTCCAAAGAAACGATTTCGGCAATTGCTGCTAACCTAGAAAAAGTAAGAGTCTCACAAACAAGACCCTTTGCTGTCGTTTTGCATGGTGGTGAACCACTGCTTTTAGGTTTTAAAAGACTAAAATACCTACTGCAGCAGCTACGTTCTGTAATTCCAGATAAATATTGCATTAGTATCCAGTCCAATGGAATGCTGATTAACGAAGCCATACTTGATTTATGCTCCCGATACCGTGTTTCGATATCAGTTAGCCTGGATGGTCCAGAGAATATTAATGATACGAATAGGATTGGTCATAAAGGAGAAGGGACTTTCAGTAGAGTAATCACTGGTCTGGAAAAACTAAAATCACATCCAGATTCATCTTTTCTTTTTGCAGGACTATTGGCAGTAATTGATCCAAAATCTGATCCATGCAAAATCTATAATTTTTTTAAATCTACTGGTACAAAAAATGTAGATTTTTTATATCGTGATGGAAACCATGACAAGCTTCCATATGGTAAAGCTTCGTTTGATTCAACCGAATATGGCGCATGGCTTCAGGGCCTGGTTGATATATATTTACAAGATAAAAATCCTATCAAAATTAGAATCCTAGATGATTATATTCGCTTAATTCTGGGTGGTAGAGGTATCAAGGAAGGTGTTGGAATTACAGATTTTGGTATTGTTGTGATTGATACAGATGGAACAATTACTAAAAATGATACCTTAAAAAGTAGTTTCAATGGAGCTGATCGATTTTCAGAACGACTTAATGTAAAAACACATGAACTTATAGAGGTTTTTAAGTCCGAAGAATTTATCCTATCCCATATGCTTCAGCGACCTACCTCTGAAAAATGCAAAACCTGTCCAGAACTTTATGTGTGCGGCGGAGGCATGCCGCTTCATCGTTGGAATGCTAAATCTAATTACAATAATCCTTCAGTTTATTGTCGAGATCAATTACACATAATCAATCATATCAGATTGAAACTTCAATATATCCTGAATGAAAATATCAACAAATCCTCACCTAAATATAGGTCCTGTAACTAAATTAGAGATTCCATTTCTTCATGCATTTTCTCCAAACGCATTCAATGTAGAATTTAGTATGGAGCTATTGTCATGGTTCGAAAAATCAGCTCCTTGGTCATTGATTGAAACTGACTTTTACGAGCAATATGAATTTAGTTTTTATGATATTAATCTACCTTTAAACCTCATATCTCTAGTCGATTCTGAATATCTCAATCAAATAAGAAAATTCATGGAAAATATATTTTCTATAGCACTAGATGATAAGATTGATTGCACTGCTCACAAACTTACTCCAGGGCAAAGGATCAGGATACACAACGATTTTATACCTGGCAAGGAATCCCACAGGCTTCTAATACAGCTCAATCGGGGATGGATTGATGAGAATGGTGGAATGCTTATGTTATTCAACAGTGCTGATCCGAATGACCTTGGTAAGATATACAGGCCGATACACAATAGCCTATTTGCATTTGAAATATCCGCCAAATCAAACCATGCAGTTTCAACAATTAAAGGAGGAGAACGTTATACTCTTGTTTATTCTTTTTATAGTAATAGAAAGTGAATGAACTTAGGACGCTCATCCTGCAGTATTTTGATAATGCAGACTCATCACCATGGTTTCCTGATCTAGGTCAAAGGCTTGCAAATGAGAAGTGGGCAACTCTAGAAAAACAAAAGGGGTTTAATAAGGATAATTATTCAACAGAAGCCTGCCTTACAAGCCAAAAGATTGAGGGTTTATTTCCTTTGGCTCATGTATTACAAAATCAAATCCCAATATTTCCAATTCCATTGGAATTAGCCTTAAACGATAAAAAAAAGAACATAGATACTTATAGCTTAGCTGAGCTGCACTCCTTACCCGTACTGGAGTGCATTGATGATGCTTTTGAATGGTTGAAAATTGAAAATTCCATTATTGATACCATAAGAGCTTTAGTTAGAAATATTCATTTGCTTAAACTTGAAGATAATGAATATGATGTCAGCTACAGTTTACCCAATATACCTTTTTCAATCTTTCTTTCTATACCATCACAACGAATTAATAATGATAGTTTGAGAGTTGCTGAAGCTATTTTGCATGAAACAATGCATTTGCAGCTTACATTGATTGAAGAAGAAATGCCGTTGGTTAATCAATCTGATCTGAAATTCTTTTCTCCTTGGAAAAACGAATTCAGAGATTCAAGAGGCATTATTCATGCACTTTATGTTTTTGGAACAATCAGGAAATTTATTGATAGGTTATTAACGAGAGATCTAAATCCATCTAATATAAAATTCTTGATAAAACGAAAGGAAGAGATTGAAAATCAAATGGTAATATTAAATGATTTCGGTAAGTCTGAAGTATTAACGAAACAAGGTAGCTTACTGATTTCAGCTTTGATTAGATAGCATTAAATCTAAATTCCTGTGAATGCTGGGAGCTGTGAAAATTTTATAAAATATGCGTTTGTCATAGCACTATATTTTGATGATACACAAAAATACTTTTTAATAAGAGTAAGCGCATCATTGTAATGATCCTGATGGATAGTATTTGCATAGAATAGTTGAGCTGTATTCACAAGTTGCTTAAAAATATCCAAAACTTCTTTTCTACTCTCAAATAATTCATTCCTATCTAGCTTCAAGTACTTTATTGTAGTTTTTCCTTTTACAGTCAGACCGAAAATGGCGTCATCATGAAAATCTAAATGTTGCGATGGATTATCTACGACTGGATTAAGTAATAAAGGGGATTCGTTTGTAAGCGATTGAGTATGATTTCGCGCACGTTGAGAATTGTCCTCTAATGGAAAGTAGGCTCCCTTATTAGTATTGCAGCGTGAACATATAAACAGTAAATTATTCCATTCATAAGCTAGCCAATAATAACCTGGGTAGATTTTTTTTTGGCTCTCATCTTGTATCACAGCTCCTTTGGGGCGGTAATGTTCGACAGCTCCATAAGAAGTATCTACAAAGATACTTTCACAATAACAGCATTTTTTATGTTGGGCATTTTTAAGAGAATCTTTAACTGAAGATTGCCCATAAATATTGGACATAAAGTTAAATTTTTTTGTGCCTTTATCATATGATGCACTATCATTATTATAGAGGTCGCAATTATTCTGATTTTCTTTAGTTCCAGTTGATTGCAATATTTTTGGAATTGATTGTGGGAGCTGTATTCGTATCATTCTGTCTTATTTTTCAGAATCTTTGCAGCTTGCTTAATAAAATCTAATGCTTCTTGGTCTATTACTGTCTCTAAAGATGGAAACTCCGCAATTTGTTTGTTTATATCCTCAAGTTCCTTCTCTTGCTCAGAAGTTCTTGTAATCTGTAGTAACTCTTGACGTTTCTTAATCTTGTTTTCAACTTCTTCACTTCTTGCACTTGTTAAACCAAACAATTCACTTGTAAGAATTTGATCAACTCGCCATCCTTTTACGAATTCTGGTGAATTGTTAATTTGAATATGGTCACCATCAGTAACTAAGACGGCAAGATTTGCATTATTTGCAGACTGTACCATTAAAGGACTATGAGCTGTGGCGATAAATTGTGTATTTGGAAAATGATCCGATATATTTTGGATGATCTTTTTCTGCCACATAGGATGAAGGTGCAAATCAATTTCATCTATTAAAACAATTGCAGGTTCATGTAAAGGTTCATTCGAGTCTGGATATGCAGAATATAGTCTACAAGCTAAATCTACGGTCCATCCCGCAGTGGTTCGGTAACCTAAACTCAGAGCAGACATGGGAACCCAGCCATATGGAGTTTCGCAATGAACTCCACTAGGTTCAGAACTAACACCAGGAAGTTTAGGCCCAAAAATTTTAATAGAATCCTCCTTTCCTGATAGGCCAGGAAGTATCTCTGCAATTATTTTTTTAACTTTTGTTAAACGATCTTTTTGCTTATGTTCTCCTTTTGTTTCTTTTACAGCCGCATAATCGAGCGTTGTTAGAAAATCCTCAACATTAATTAATTCTGTAATTCTCGTTAGAGCACTTACGGGATCATCATTATTTATATCTATTTCTGAATAACTTTTTGCTTGCAATCGATTAGCACCATAAGCAATTACTAGAGGTAATTTTCGATCACCATCACCTCGTGTTCCAGTAGAATCTTCACTATCTAATTCACCATTGATTTTTCCACTAAAAGTACTTTCTGTAAAAATTGATACATAATTATTAGACAGCATTTTTAACTCTGATAAAGAAGCGCCTTGTATCAATTCCGCTTTAATAATTGACTTACCATCTTTATGGTTCCTTAATAGCTTTTCAAAAACTGCATTTTCGGTAGCATCATGTAATGCCGGAATTATTCCAATTTTTTTATTTTCTTTAACTTCTGGAACTGGTCTCATCCAGGCTAGACACTGCAATAGTGTGGTTTTTCCAACGCCATTATCGCCAAGTAATAATGTCCATTGCGTAGGGATGCCATCTCCGCGAGTAAGGTCAAGTATCTCCTGACCCTTAAAACAACGAATATTTTGTAATTCTAATGATTTGAAATAAATTGCCGGAGACTGTACGAGGGCACTCATATTTACCTTATTGGTTTATATCGTTCTAACAGAGCAACTGATATGGTTCTTGGTAAATTTAAATTTAGATATATGAACTATATACACTTACACTTCTACTTTTCTATAAAAGTACAAAATAATTGTGTCAAATTGTATTATGAATAATATTGCTTGTAATTGAATGATACTGTTTTTATGTTTGGCAAGCATTACAAATCATTGATTAATAGAGTTTGAATATTCTTGGTTACGTTACGTAATCAGTAGGTCAGTGCTAATCAAGATTTAAGAGACTCTTTCGTTAGGGAATCACTGATAGATAACATTATTATGTAAAATCCAGCCGTTTACATGAACTCCTTCAGGATCATGATGTGTCCAATGAATGACACCACCTTTATTATTCCATTCATATTCACCAAAAAATTCAATTTTATCATTTAGGGATAACGCAAAAATTCTTGGTGCTAAATCTATATTGTGGGTGATCAGTAGAGTCTGCTTTGATTTCAATTCGATGATAAATCTCTGATGACGACTACTATTAAGATCATCCGCTAAAATGGAAATGACAACACCTGTTCCATAAACTTGTACATTACTTTTATCATTTGCGAATAGTTGAGCTAATAATTCATCGCTGTCAGCTTCTAATTCAATATAATCAGAAATTACTCCCGCTCTTAACAATCCATTAAAAATATTTCCATAGACATAAACTTCTTCACCTTTGGTGCCGATATAGTTTCCGGTGTTGGGATAGTAACGGACTAAATACCCATCAAGAATAGTTGTTGTCACACCAGCAGGGCTAAAATACCCAGGATAAGAAGCCTCAGCAAAATCAAATAACTTATTACTATTAATTAAAAAATTCTCAGCAGAAGATATTGCTGGAACTAATACCAGCAGTAGTAAAGTAAGATATCTCATAGCTATGCGTTAATTCACAATGTCGTTAATTTACCAAAAATAAAAGACACATATTTATTAGAAGAAGCATGTATGTAAAACAATATGCTCATTAAGTTTATTACGGCAGGCTTTGATGATTTTGTATTATTTCAATAGACACAAAAGCTTCGCTCTTGTGTATGGTATTAGGTAACAGACTGGCTATGCCAGACTGTTAAGGTGGGTCAGTGCAAGTTGGTTGTGTATCTCTCAATTAATCCCAAAGGAGAAAACGTGACAAATCTGATGATTATCAGCGTACATTGGCGAGCATAGGCGAGTATAAAATTAATAAAAACAGCTAGTTATAACACCTGTTAATCCGCAGGTCCCAAGTTCGAGCCCTGGTCGGGGAGCCATCTATGTGTAAGTCGTTGTTATATATCGAGATTACCGAGCTGGATTGATGAGTGCTCCGAGGTGATCGCCGAACTCCGGCTCCTGCTCCCACATAATATCTATTTTTCTTGCATCTCGCATGTTGGTAGGGTGCTGATTTTCACAAATGATCCTTCAGTTTCTTTTCATTAAGCAGAGGATAGATTTGCATCGCATTGTTGCAAAAATTCTCTGAAAAACCATTCTAACCTAACTTATGGGACTGTCTATCGCACACTTAGCGTGCAGTATCCTGCATTAAAAAAGATATCTGTGTAAAAAAAATTATTTGGATATGTGCAGCTATAAACTTACCAAATTATTCAAATACAGGTTTTTTCTTTCATTTATTTATTTAATTCAGCAACCTCTTATTCATAAATGCCAACTTAAAGCACTACACAAATTCTGTATAATTTCATTGTATCTATATATGACACAATAAATTTCATATTTTGATACTTATTTTTTTGTTATTTATATAGGTATCATGCAATGTAGAGAATTAGTATTAATATGATGAATAGGGTTAATGTGTTAAAAACCATAATATTGTTATAAGTAATATTAAGATAAATCATCTCGAGCTATTAAGCAAAGCGCCATCTTGAAGAATCAAATTAATTATAAATTTGGTTCCTGCAAAGAACGTATCTTTAACATGGTTACTCTTAATGAACTAATGACACAATATTTTTGATAAAAGCTTTTAAATAAAGAAAAGATGTGAAATTTAATGTAAGTTGATTAAGGGGGTATGATGAAAAAGATCAATTTTTTGGTGATTGTTTTGATGCTCGGTTTCTTAGTCGGCTGCGCACAAATGAATCCAATAGGAAGCGTTCAGAGTAATGAATTTTATAGTGCTAAGCTGCGCGCCATAGACCCTAACAATCATGATGCGTTGGCTAAACATTACGAAGATACAGCCGACGAGATGAAAGTAAAGCTGCAAGAACAGAAAAAACTGCTTGAAGAATATGAAGGACGTAGTAACTCTTATGGACGGAGAGGCCAAGATCTTCAGTCACGTATTACTGCTAAAATTCGCCAGTATGAAAATTCTATCAAAGAGAATTTGAAAGAAGCTGCCATTCACCGAAAAATGATACAAGAAGAAGAGAAACGAGATCTCGGTTTTAACAAATGAAGCAAATGTAGATTCTCAATTGAACTCTAGCATTTATTCAAAAATGCATTCAAGCTTCTGAAGACTAAAAATCGGAAAAAAGTAGGCTGAGTTTTCAATCGGCTGGCTTAGACTATATTGCTGTCTATGAGAGATTCTTAAAATCCTAGAGATAGAGCTGATCGCTGGCGAAGTGCATTACCAGACTTACTGTTCTTTCCTTTATGTTTTTTGGCTTCCACATTTTGAACGTCGTTAAGTATGGTACTGGAACGGCAGTAATTACCATGAGTTTTTGTACCATTATTCGGTTAGTCATCGCAATTATTTCCATGCCTCTGTGGGAAAGTCAAAGGAGATTGGTGTGAACGTGGGGAAAATAGCGCTTGCTCTCTGGGTAGTGACAGTGGGCACTTTTGCTTTCTATTTTGTGCGAGGCCAAATATCCATCAGTACGGATCAGCGGCGTGCCATTCAATTGAGTGTAGAGGAAAAGGATTTTGTGTTGGCTGAGATGAGGAGTTTGCTTTCGTCTGTCAATGGCATATTAAGGGGACTCCATGAACACGATATGATTGCTGTAGCCGAAGGTGCAAAATCTGCTGGTATGGGTATGGCCGTCGATGCCTCACCTTTACTCATGGTGAAGCTACCGCTTGAATTTAAAATCCTAGGCATGGGCTTGCATGAGGATTTTGATAAGTTGTCAGTGGATATCAAGACTGGATTAAACAGGGATCAAGTCATCCATCGATTATCCGAGCTGACGAGTAAATGTGTGTCTTGCCACCAGATCTATCGCTTGAGTTCAGACCGGACAGATTAGAGCGTTTAAGAGGAGTTGCTGTGGTCACCACAAAACTCAGCATACATCAATACGCATAGTGCTGGAAGGCCTGCGTGGCGATGACAGCATTGCAGTGAACCACCCCCCGGGTTTATTGGAGACTTTATTTCTTGAGAGAATGGAGTTATGAATAAATCAATAAGATACTGGCTTAAAGTCCGCAAACGAGCAGCTTAAATGATTTTGAGATAACGAGCTGGTTATGAATCCCAATGAATAGTCATTAATTCATTGTCATCATAGAGCTATTCGAAGAAACCACGCAGAACACAATGATTCTCTGGAAAACCTAGGATAATTCAGATCGCTAGCCCATACAGCCAAGTCTCTCGGAAGCAATTTCATTTTTCTTGATATTGAAACTGATTGACATGGTCTAATAGACCACGTCAATCAGGATCGTTTTCACCAAGCGCTGCGATGGATTCCAGCATGTCATATAACCCGACCGGGCCAATCGCTTCACCCATGTGGTTAGCCGCCTGGCCACGGCTGTTGCGTGCCACGCGCGCGATGTCAAAATGCACTTTGGCGCTGCAGCTTTCGATCTGAAACGCAGCTGGTCCGACATCGACCGCGGGTGCATCAGTGGTAAAGCGTTTGATCAGGCCTCGCTGGTAAAATCAGGCGGCCCGACCACATCACGCAGTTTTACCCCTAATGCGGATGTTTTGATGTGCATGATCAAATCGTTTTCGAGTTCAGCGAGCATCGGCAGCCTCATTGATAGCGCGTTCGATGCGCTTTAATATCCAGTTTTCATCCTGTGTGTTTATACCCATGTAGGACCATGCCGGGATGGTGCTGAACGACGTGTAACATAATTGTCGTTGGCGAGCTGAAAGCGCAGTGCTTTAGCGATCTTTGCTTTAATGACGCTACCGAACTGCTGAATGGCTGCATAAACACGGTTTACACTTACCTGGGCAAAATTGCTTGTTGATATAGGTGTAGGTTTCCTCCTGCGTTGGTTCGGAAGGTTTCAAACCTAGCTGATCCAGCGTGTCTTCATCCAGTCGCATTACGCCACATTTACAGTCCCATGCCTTGACCGGATAATGCGCTTGCTAGAATGGATGGTCCACAGGCAACACCAGTTCATTCCAGGCTGAGTGCTCCAGGCGGGGATGCTCAGAGTTGTTAGCGTCATACTTGAGGTAAGGAAAAGTATCTTTATTTCTTTGAATGCGTTGCCATTGCCCTTTGCTGTGGGCGGTGCGCAGATTAGTGTCATAAATAACCTTCAGGCGGCACGTGCTGCCAAGCTGCATGTTCTTTACTTCACCAGTTATCGGGTCGGTCATGTCAGCGTGTTCCCACCAACCTTTCTGCAGTAGCAGGGGAGCTAATTCTTTGCGGAATTGCTCGAAGATCGTATCTTTTGCCAAAGCTGTGTCAACCGCCGCGTGAATATCGCGCAAGATATCGAGCTGCATCGCCTTGGCTACGGTGAACGCAGCTTGATGTTCTTGTTGCCAAACATCCTTCCAACTAAAGGCGATGAGGTATCCATCGATTCAGTTAATCCGGCTATTTTTGCGCGAAATTCATCCAAGCTGCTGGTCGTCGCTGCTAGTTCCAGGACGGGCGCAATCAGTGGAGAATTTGGTGAAGGATGATCGGACGCAGAAACTTCACGGAATTGCCGAAGCCGACGGGACCTACTTACTTTCGTGACCGGAAAAGGCCCTGTGACTAAGACGTAGTTACAAGACTGCTTGCCGCCTTTTCTAAATGAGGACAGTTTACTAGTTAGTGATGGGAATCCCTTATACCACTACTTTGACTTTGCGCAGGAGATTGCTATCACTCATGAGACTGTTAATTGCTCTGCAGGAATCCGCATCAAGAGTTCTTATCATTTCCAGAATGTCAATACCTATCATGGTCGTCTCAAGAACTGGCTCAACCACTTCCATGGTGTTGCCACCAAATATCTCTCCAATTACCTTAGCTGGAGACGGACTATCGATATTCGTCGCTTGAACACCCCTGAATTATTCCTCCGTGCTGCTCTTCGGATATTTCCACACAGTTTGATGACATAGCCTAAAAAATTGAATAATAAAAAGGATAAGACTGAATTTAGTGAAAATCTATTTTAGATAAGAAACAGCTTATACCTAGACGATGCAATAAGCATCGTTATTTTGTAGAGGTGTATTTAATAAATATGTTGCAATATGATGATGGTTACTTTGTATTTGTCCTCCCAGATTTATGGGACGCTTTATAATCAGTCGGATGCTCCTGGGATACGTTCAATACAAATTGATAGTTTTTGATGTGCGATTTTAATTTTATTATTTGGGGAGAAGATGAAAAATATAGTTTTATGTGCCGATGGCACTGGTAATAAAGGTGGATATGGTAATGACACTAATGTCTATAAAGTATATAAAGCTGTAGATATTCATCACAACGGAATTCAACAAATCGGAATTCAACAAATTACTTTTTATGATCAAGGTGTCGGCACAGAAAAAAGCGATACTAATAAAAATAAATATTTGACAGCCCTATCCGCTGCTTTTGGTTTTGGCTTTCAACATAATGTACGTGATCTTTATAAATCTCTCGTAAGAAGCTATAACATTGGTGATTCGATATTTTTATTTGGTTTCAGCCGTGGGGCAGCTACAGTTCGAGCTTTGACAGGTTTTATCCATCACTGCGGATTAATTGATAGAAATCATCCGAAACTACAAACCAACGGTGTTTTCGATGATGAAAAATTTAAGCAACTAGTTGATGAAGCAATTAAGTGTTATCAAGTCAAAGGTAAAAAAGCAGATGATTTCAAAGAGAAATATGCAATTAAAGATAATGAATATGCACCTGGTGGAAATTTGAAAATAAAATTCATCGGTGTTTGGGATACTGTTTCAGCCTTGGGTTTTCCAAAAGACTTCAGCATGGCTTTTGAATTGTTTTTCAAGTTAGTTGACAAGCTCAGTGATTATATATGGCCACACAACTTCTATGATTATGATTTAAATCCATCTATAGAAAATGCTTATCACGCTATCTCGATTGACGACGAAAGAAAAACTTTTCACCCAATGATATGGAATGAAAGTAAAACAAATGGTCATGTTGAACAAGTTTGGTTTGCTGGAGTACATTCTAATGTTGGTGGCGGTTATCCGAGAACTGGCCTGTCGGATATAGCATTGGAATGGATAATAACTAAAGCCCAAGCACATGGTTTGATTTTTTATCAATCACATAAGGATCAAATTTCTGGAAGCGCCAATAAAAATGATAGGCTTTACAACTCCAGAGACGGAGTCGCGATATATTATCGCTACAGCCCCAGAGATTTAGAGTCGCTTTGCGAAGGAAAACTTAAAGATAATAATAAAATCGCGATACACAAAAGCGCCTATGAGAAAATCAAAGATGTTTGTGATCCATATGCGCCAAATGGTTTACCTATCAGCTTTGATGTTGTAGGTGTGAATCCAAACTATCCATTCAAACCTACCACCCTTCATACACCTTCAGTTGACCAGGGAAATATAGAACAATGGGATGCGCTTAAAGCAGAAGAGAATAAATACATAAAAAGTCGGGAGATCCTATATCGATTGTTTGTTGAATTAACTCTTCTTATATTTATAGTGGCTGGATATTTTTGGATATGGGATATCCCTGAATCATTAAAACACAATGAGACTCTGCCCGAAACTCCTTACTTGGTAAAGCTTGCAGATTTTTTGAATTATATTACACCAGTCTATTTTGAGAACTTTATAACTGTTGTGGTTTGTAACTATCCAATAATATTCTTTAGCATGTTGGCTATACTGTTTATTATGTCTAGTTTAAGTAAATTCTTTACTAAAAAGCTGCGTGATGTTTGCAGAAAATTATGTAACTTGGTTCCTATACTTAGTATAGAAAAGAAAAGCTAGATATTATTAATAAAATAGCGTCAACCTAAAAACGACTATCTCCGCCTCAAATCTACATTCTTCAACATACATGACGAACATCTTCATTAGCTATCGGCGCAATGACGTCAGTGGTCACGCAGGTCGCCTATGCGACCGCCTGAGTGCTCATTTGGGCGGTGACAAAGTATTCATGGATTATTCATGGATGTTGACGATATCCGACCGGGGCAAGATTTCGTTCGGGCAATAGATGATACAGTGGCGGGCTGTGATTACCTTCTTGTGCTGATCGGTCCTCGGTGGGTAGAGATGATGGAACGGTACTCTAGTGCGACTTATGATTTTGTTCGCCATGAGATCCATGCCGGCCTTAGTCGTAATATCACCGTTATTCCAGTTTTAGTGGCAGGAGCTCGGATGCCTGAAGCGCGGCAGCTTCCTTCTGATCTTGCTGAGCTAAGCCGACGCAATGCTATCGAGATTCGTGATGATCGATTCGATGATGACGTAGCCAAATTGATCGAATGCCTTAATATTCCTTCCTTTACGAAAACTGTGAAACCTACATTGCGCTCACACCGTCGTGTCTTCGCTAGCGCGATTGCATTCGTGCTGGCTGTAGTTGCCGGAGCTACGCTTATTTCGTTGCGCCCTGCTGCCACTGAGATCAATGGAAAATGGGTGGCTGACATGCAAAAACCAGGTCAGCGATCTTATCGTATCAGCATGACTCTTAGTAATGCAGGTAACACAATCCACGGGATAGTCAACTATCCAACTGGAGGCGGGCCTATTCAAGAGGGATCTTTCGACGGCGCATCGCTGACGTTTTCCACTTCGCACATCACATAGTTTGAATCATCGCCAGTTGTTATCCGTTTCACAGGCAAAATTGAAGCCGATGGCATTCATCTTACCTCGAACGATGCTTCCGGTGTCGCGACTGGAGTCGCACGCAGAAGTGTTTCACCATAGATTACCGTTTGTATCGGGAAATTGCTTTGGTTTCTAGCGATAGAAGTAGCTTTCACCTAGCACTTAGCCCTAGGGAGGGCAGAGAGTATTGCTGGCAAAATTATGGAAGTGATGCAAGGCAGAGTAGGTGCAGGTCGGCTCGCTCTCCCGCCATGATAGCGGAGGGGAGGGTGCGGGGGCAGCTTGCCCTCCAGCGCATGTATAGTTGGCCGCTGTGTGGCCGTTTTGGAGTGTGGATGGCTACCCCCCATCCGAATTTTCCGGGTATTACCCTGGGCAATTTCGGGTCGTTTCTGCCGGCTCTCCCCGTCCGTGCTCGCCGTCATCGGATTTCGGGATGATGTTCAGAAATAGTTCAGCGGAAACCACTATAGGTCGTTGTTTTGCATGACTGATGCGTGTTCCAGGGGTGATCGCCGGACTTCGACTCACGCTTCCACCGAATAGTCAAATTTTTCCCCCTTCAAGCTTCTTACGTGAATTGCTCAGAACGTAATTTAACCTTGCTTTTTTCACTCCGAAACACTTGTCTTCCTTTTGCAGATTTTGCATTTGCTTTTCGACAATGCTGATTGATCCTATTTTTGACAAGCAATTACTCGTAGTTAAGAAATCTTTAATGACGCTTCTTTGTCATATTTTGTAATAAAAGTTGATTATAAAGGTAATGGTTATTTGTAATTGAAAGGATTTTAAAATGATTAAAAATATAAAATCAGCTACCAAATCATCAGTTGAGAATGTGACAATTGATTATTTTTCTGTGAAAGATCCTACGCATTCTTTAAGGGCACTTTTGAGTTTATTGAATCCTAAATCTCCAACAATTTGTGCAAATCATATGAGCTGAGTTCTCAATCTTTTTTGTATTTAAAACTGGCTAATTATTCGATTCTTGAGGCGATGGCAAAGCGCACAGGCGTTAGCTTAAATGAAATAGCGAATGAAGTGCTTACTGTAGGTATTGCGTACATTCTTAGTCATTTGGAAGAAGATTCTAAGAAAAAAGTTAAAGAATTGGCTGAAAAGGTTGTTCAAGATGTAGAATTAAAAAATCTACTATGGGAAGACAAACATTTATCTGAAATTTGCTAACTTATCCGGGGCACCTACATCACCATTTCTGTAAGACCATAATGAATCTGGCAGATGTGGTCTGCCTGTTTGTTTCAATTGCCAAAATATTCAAATAAAAAATACAAAATTCTAACCCAACAACCAAGAACCTTCAGCGACGCTTAGGACTCAGATAATCTGAAAGTGTCGCATCCTACAAAGAGCACCCTCGATCATCAATTGGCCCTGGGCGTTTTGCTTTTTCTGTCTTCGTTTTCGATAAGGAAGTATATCATGCTAGTCCTCAATGTCCCTGCCCTGATCAATTGTATCTCCGATCCAGCTATTCGAGACCTGGCACAGCAGTGATTTTCGGAGAGATACAACAGGGAACCCCGCGACTACAACCTCCACGGCTACATGATCACCGCGGAGCCAGGCAACAAAGATAGCTGCCCGCTATTGGATAGTCTCGGGGCGCCGGTCCGACCCGCTCCCTCTGGAATCGCGGGGGAGCGGGGTGCAGTGGCCCCACATATGCATAGTCGGCCGCTGCGGGGCGGTTGCGGGGTGGGAATGATTACCCCCATCCCGTGCGCTCCCGGCGGCCCATGGAAGGGCGATATCGTGGAATTTATTCCGCTTAAACCCAACTCGACTACGCTTTAGCTTTTAATCTCACCAACCGGGACCAGTGGTCGTGTATCCAGTGATCATCTAGAGGCATTTCTCTCAGCAAGTAATGCCTGAATCATTATCCCGGATTGGAGCGTTATCCAGTGGGGCTGCTTTTCACCGTCCTTCTCCAGGAAGCTATCGGCAGGAATCGAGACAGGTCTGCACCACTTTTATGAATCGCTTAGAATCGATTATTAGGTTTATTTCGACACGTTACTCACTCGGGTTACGCTAGACCGAGAAATCCAACGGTTCGGGCTATAACGACGACTCCCATAAGTATCCAAAAAATGTTTAGGAGTGTGTATGCCGCATCTTTGCGTAAAAATGCGCACCATGTGAGGATAAAGGAATCAAGAGTATTGACAGTCCAGACAAACATGAAGGGGCTCTCTGGGCCGAGCCAACTGACCAGAGTGAAGTTACAAATTCGCATGATAACTCCAATCATTTCTAAGGTTTTCATGTGATTGATAATAAATGTATTCATGCTCATCAATTTACCAATTCAGTTTTTGTGCTTATATTTCGTCGCCTAGCTGCTATTTGGGAATTGTCTTGACCCTACTTTCTTGCATTTACCTAGAGCACCCATGTAACCTCACATCATACAACATACTAACCCAGCCTGGCGTTGGGCTGAGGAAGTATGTTTTGTTGCATGGATATTGGTTTCCATTACTTATTATTAGATTATTTTTGCTTGTGGAAAAGATAGACTTGAGATAGCGCTATGATCATTTCTGGTGTATGACAGGAGAAGGAGGCGGTGTAACCTGTTGGTAAAGATCTTGGCAGATCAACCACCAATAGAAGGGACACACCGCTATGATAGATAGTAAT
>NZ_JAWJYP010000044.1:0-15744 GCF_033063275.1 Nitrosomonas sp. Is37
ACTGCCGAACGGTACGGAAGATACTCCCTATACCGTCAACGTCTCCGACTTGCTGGCTGGCTTCAGTGATGTTGATGATGATGTACTCAATGTCTCAGAATTAACCGCTTCTAATGGAACAGTTACAGACAATGGCGATGGCACCTTTACCATCACTCCATCACTGAACTTCAATGGTCCAGTTACACTTAACTACAGTGTTATTGATGGTAATGGCGGTAGTGTAGCTGCAACACAAAATTATACAACGATAGCTATCAACGACCAACTTGTGGTTACTTCTGCGGATGCATCTTCCTCATTCTCATTGAATACATCAACTGGCAATGCATCGGCTGTAGGTGCATCCTATTTGCTTTCAAACCACAATCTCATAAATACTCTCGGTGGAACTAAGGGATTTGGCGAAAATTACCTTGGCAGAAATGATGATGGATCAACTGGAGCGATTGATATTACTTCCATATTTGGAGATCCAATAAACTTTTTCGGTACTAACTATAGTTCTCTTTTCCTAAACAATAATGGTAACATCACGTTCACTTCACCGTGGTCGGGATATACTCCTTCATCTATTACTGCTGGTATATCTGGACCAATTATTGCTCCATTCTGGGGAGATGTTGATACTCGCGAAGCTGCAGGCTCGGGTAGTGGCAATGTAGGAAATTCTACCGGATCAAATTTGCTGTGGTACGACTTGGACAGCGCTAATGGCGTTTTTACTGCCACGTGGGATGATGTTGAATATTATAATACTGGATTATCGGGAAATGCTTTTCAATTACAACTAATCAACCAGGGTAATGGAGATTTTGATATTTTATTCCGTTACGAAGATATAAATTGGACTGCCGGAAGAGCGAGTGGCGGCAATATTAATGGGTTAGGCGGCTCAACAGCTCGTGTAGGATACAATGCTCAAAATGGAATAAATAGCGAAGAATTGCCTCAATCCGGCAATGAAGCGCTAATGTTAGATTTACCAGATCAAATCGGCAATACAAATATTCCCGGCGTATTCGTTTTTCAAGTTCGCAATGGTCAAGTAGTTTCAGACTTATACGATACAGGAACGATTCAATTTAGTGATGCGGATCTAACTGATACTCATATTGTTTCAGTTGCTCCCGAAAATAATATTGGTTCACTCACAGCAACATTGAACTCCGATACCACTGGCACAGGCGCAGGTGGCGAAATAACGTGGACATACAATGCGGCACGATCAGATATCATGAATGTATTATCACCAGGTGAAACAATGGTAGAAAGTTTTACGATTTATATTGATGATCAGCATGGCGGAGTTATATCAGAACAGATAGATATTACTATTATAGGAGTTGCTGCTTAATACCTCTTCTTTTAGATAATTAATGCCACAGAAAACTACGCTTTGCTAGTGGTTTTCTGTGTTCTCCCAAACGACATAAAAATAGCTATCCAAAGCTCTACACTATCTAAAACTGAGCCACCCCGGGTTTGCCGGAGACTCTATTTCTATACCTTATTACGATAATAGTTTCTTCCTTACATTGAATGGAGACCTCCAGCAATTAGCAGATGTTGGCACTGTAGGAAATTATGGTAATAGCGGATGGCATACTCAGTCGTTCACTGTTACAGTAACTGGAGTATATGACATTGGATTTGGTGTAGTAAATGAGGGTGATAGTGGAGTGAATTCTGTTTTATCTATTGATAATTTGATAGTAGCCTAACTTGCCCGAGTGATTGTATTTGACCCTGTCAGATTTTTTAAATCAACACTTAACCTGACGGGGTTAAGCAGTTTTTATTAATCAATGTGCTATTAAGTTCAGATGATATTCTAAAAAACGAAAACGCCTTACTGGCGGTTTTTTTCTACCAGTTATGGGTCAAAGGTTCCGCCCAATGCAAATTGGGCTGCCAAGGAGAAAAATAAATTTATCCGGAGAATTCATTTATCTTTGGACTGAGTATCGTAATTTCGATTTACCCACCAAATGATTGGCTCTAGCCTAAATAAGGTAATCCCCCGGCTATACCAGGGAATTAGTAAAGGTTTGACCGTGTGAGACGGTCACCCTGATTCTTTTAGCTTGATCAAGAACTGGGAGAATCGAATGAGAGATTATCAGAGTTTGATACATACGACATGGGGCTGTAAGTACCATGTCGTATTTATTCCGAAGAGAAGGAAGAAAGTTAGATTCGGAATGATACGGAAGCATTTGGGAAAGATATTGCATACGTTGGCAGAGCAGAAGGGTTGTCAGATAGTTGAAGGACGTCTAATGCCGGATCATGTACACATGTGTTTATGTGTATTCCGCCGAAATACTCGGTATCTTACGTAGTAGGGCACATCAAGGGAAAAGTGCGATATCGATTGCACGGAAATTTATGGGAAAAGCGAGAAATTTTACAAGTGAGAATTTTTGGGCACGTGGTTATTTTGTATCGACGGTAGGATTAGATGGAGAGATGATTAGAGAATATATCCGACATCAAGAGAAGGAGGTTGAATATTATGATCAACTCAAGCTTGGTATGTGATGCCGCCTTTAGGTGACGCCAGCTTTTTTTTCCTTGAGGGGCTAAGAGAAATAAGCCTCCAGCTTTGCCGGAGGTAATTTCACTTCATTTAAGCTCTGCTAATAATTTATGCCAATTATCAGTTTGAAACCACGCGAGTGAAATATAAGTTGTGAAATTATACTCTCTGATAATACCACTCAATCAGATAGGGTCGAGCAACGGGGAAAAAAGATCAGAGCCTGCTCAACTGAATCCTATTCTTTTTCGCTAAAAAAGCTTCAATATTGCCACTTAAATACTTAGATTCTCATCTTCATACGAACTGCCCAGTCAAAAATACGGCCACCCAGCAACCATCTTGATATCACCGCAGTTTTGGAATCTGCAGGTAGCTCATGCCGCATAGGAGGAAAGGATGCGGTAGCTGCATTGAGTACAGCTTTTGCGATAATTTCCGGTCCGGGTGCTTGGGGTTCACCTGCCAGCAGCCGAGGAAGTGCGGTAAGCAGCTTCTGATAAACGGACGGATGGGCAACTGTTTTGAGCAATTCAAACTCCTTTGCAGCAAATTCAGTTTTGATCAGGCCTGGGGCAATGAGCACCACGTTGATACCAAATTTCATGACTTCCCCGCGCAAGGTTTCCGATAGTGCTTCCACGGCATGCTTGGAAGCAGCATACCAGCCGAAACCCGGAATGGAGATTTTGCCCAGGATTGAGGTGATATTGATGATGCAGCCGAATTTCTGTGCCCGCATATGTGGCACAACTGCCTGGATGAAACGGGCATAACCGAAAACGTTAACTTCAAATTGATGATGGGCAGCCTCCATGGAAACGCATTCGATCGCACCCAACTGACCATAACCGGCGTTGTTCACGAGCAGGTCAATCCGACCTTTGCTTGCCATGGCATGGCTTACCGCCGCTCGGATAGCATTGGCATCGGTTACATCTAGACAAATAGGCTCGATATTAGCCGAACGTATCTGTTCCAGGCGGTGCATGCGCCGTGCCATGGCAAATACGTAATAGCCATTCTTGGCAAGAAGTTTGGCAGTCGCTCTTCCAATACCGCTGGATGCTCCGGTAACCAATGCAACGCGTTGTGTCATGATTTAATGCAATTGTATAAGTTATTGATAATAAATAATTATTATCCAAAAGACAATCAAAGCGCAACAAATTGTCATAGTTTGTAAATATATGAGTGATTCGTACTTCATGCGTACCTTCGTGACTTACTTTATATGATATTTTTTTCCATGAAGGCAAAATCTATCAAGGAAATAAAAAAACTTCTCGTTAATAAATTGATATGTTGTATCATATCAATTATAGAGAGTAACACTGGAGTTCGATTGTATGTCCGTTCCGAATATTTCGCATAAACCTCCCTGCCGCTTGCCCGTGACTATCCTCTCAGGCTTCCTGGGTACAGGTAAGACCACGGTACTGAATCATATTCTCAATAATCGGCAAGGCCAACGCGTGGCGGTGATCGTGAATGATATGAGCGAAATCAATATCGATGCCTCGATGATCGAGAAAGAAATCTCGTTCAACCGCGCCGAAGAAAAATTGGTCGAAATGAGTAATGGCTGTATTTGCTGCACATTGCGTGAAGATCTCTTGATCGAAGTACGCAAGCTCGCCGCAGAAAGAAAATTTGATTATCTGGTGATCGAGTCGACAGGCATTTCTGAGCCATTGCCGATTGCAGAAACGTTTACCTTTGCGGATGAAAATGGCGTCAGCCTATCTGATATCGCGCGACTGGACACCATGGTCACCGTAGTTGATGCGGTCAATTTTCTTAAAGATTTTGAAGAAGCGAAAATGCTGCAAGAGACAGGGGAAAGTCTTGGAGAGGGAGATGAGCGTAGCGTGGCCGATTTGCTGGTCGATCAGGTCGAGTTCAGCGATGTTATTCTGATCAACAAGATCGATCTGGTTAAACAAGATACGTTAACTAAACTACAGGGCATTTTATGCAGCCTCAATACGAAAGCTGAGATCATCCCGATTGAAAATGGGCGGGTGGATTTAGCCAAAGTGCTGAATACCCGTAAATTCAGTTTTGAGCGTGCCCAACAAGCGCCTGGCTGGCTCAAGGAATTACGTGGAGAACATATTCCTGAAACAGAAGAATATGGCATCAACAGCTTTGCTTACACAGCGAGAAGGCCGTTTCATCCTCAACGTTTTTACGATTTTCTTCATCAACCTTGGATAGAGGGCAAATTACTGCGCTCGAAAGGTTATTTCTGGCTGGCGACGCGACCAGACTATGCCGGGCAATGGAATCAGGCAGGGGGCATCGCGCGCTATGGTTATGGCGGAATGTTCTGGAAAGCGGTGCCAAAATCACAATGGCCCCAGGATGAGGACTATTTGGCATCGATAAAGGAGCAGTGGGTGGAACCATTTGGCGATATGCGACAAGAACTGGTCTTTATCGGGCAGAATCTTGATGAACAAGCAATCCGCCAATGGTTAGACGAATGTCTGCTGACCGATGCCGAATTCCATGCTGGCAAAGCTTATTGGACGACATTGCAGGACCCATTTCCTTCTTGGGAGAGAAATTGACATGCGTACGTCTACATTATCAGCCGATTTACCCGCTCACTTTTCAGTAAGGCAAAGTATAAGTGTAGTAGGCCACGAACCGGAAATACTCTCGCGAATCTATGATGACCCTATCAAAATATGCATTTTGCAGCGTGTGCTCAGCACCGATGTCAAACAATATGTCGCGTATTTACGGAAAGAACACGTTGGCTTTGAGCTGGCGCAGCCAATCAATGTAGCGCACATAAGAAAGCGCTTGAATGCATGGTTGCCCCAGCATCACGCACTTAATGCTTTCATTGAGGATGTAAACTGGCTGGTTGAGATGTTTGCCTGCTTGTTTGATTTGGAAAGCGTCGGCTTACGGCTGAATATACTTACCAAAACCATGTGCCCTCGTTTCCATACGGATAAAGTGCCTTGCCGCTTGATCACGACCTATGCTGGCAAAGGGACGGAATGGTTAGATAGCAATACTATCGATCGTGTTATGCTTGCAGCTTGCAACGAATCCAAAGAAAAGGCAGAAGAATTCGCAAGACAATACCCAATTCAAAGCTTGCAGGAAGGGGATATCGCTTTGTTCAAAGGTGAGCGATGGGGAGAACAAGATGATTATGGTGTGATTCATCGCTCACCTACGCTCGATAGAAACGAAACGCGACTACTGCTTACTTTAGACTTTGCTTGAGTTGGCTATGAATACTACTTAATTGTTTATTAAGTTACAGGAAGTGATGAGAAATGACCGTCGATATCGACTATATCATCAAGAAATCTCAAGAGGCATGTATATCGGCAGGGGTTAAATTAACCACCAAGCGCAAAAACGTGCTCATGGTGTTGCTGCGTTCCTCGATACCCCTATCCGCATATGAAATCGCGGAAAGATATAAAACACAGTTTAATGAATCATTACCGGTCATGTCGGTTTACCGCATATTGGATTTTCTGATTCATGAAAAATTGGTCCATAAGCTCGAAACGGCCAGTCTGTATATAGTTTGCGCCCATATTGCCTGTGATCATCAACACGAAACCCCGCAATTCCTGATTTGTGACCGCTGTCATAGCGTCAAAGAGATCGGAATCAAAAAGCATGTCATGGCGGAGCTCGCGCGCAGCATTCAAAACACGGGCTTTATCCTGGCCCACCAGCAACTCGAGCTGCATGGGCTTTGTGAACGCTGTCAAAGTGATTCCATGTAATGACCATGCTTTGCTAGATTTTTATTTTTTGAACGCATGAAAGGAATAAGGGATCATTTTGGCTTACATCATTTACAGCACAGTCAATTTTTTAGAGACTTGGTACATTCTCTGAGCCGGTAAAGTCGATTTGCGCGCAATCTATGATTTTATCGCCCATGATTTCCGTCTATTATGCCAAGAAAGCTGTTCAAGATATCCACGAGGAAATGAAGAGGTTAATCGAGTTTCCAAAAATTGGCAGAATAGTCCCCGAGCTCAATGATGATAATGTGAGGGAATTACCCTTTCTTATTTATCGAATTATTTAGTCGGTCTTCTTGCCTTGCTTTTACTGCTCCGAATAGCTGCTGGTTTTATCAACATATCTGTCTGTCGGTAAGATGCGCATAAGGCGGCAGCGTGCGTAGGCGCGGGTCGTCCAGCGGACTGCCGATGGTGAAGTGATAGAGTGATTGCCACGCATGGCCTGATAAGCCGAGCATGGCGTGCAGTGTATCATCGAAATAGCAGCCGATGCCGGTGCCGCGCAAGCCTGCGGCTTCCGCTTCCAGGTAGAGTACCTGGCCGAGCATGCCGGCTTCATGAAACAGTTCGCGATAACGCCATGCTCCCGCGTTTAATGTGGTTTCGAATTCAGCCAGCATGCCCAGCGAAAAGCAGCTATCGGCGGCGATGTCCTGGTGACAACTGATCAGGCGCGCCGCGTCTCGGGCATCGGCGGCGAATAATCGAAACAAGCCAAGATGCCGAGGTGCGCCGGGCACTTCGGCCCATTCGGCATCCTCGCGTACCGCTTGGCGTAACGCTAGCATGACAGATTTATCCCGCAGAAGCAGGTAGACACCCGGTGTCACACCTGCGACACGATGCACGAACAGTACCAGATGTACTCGCGCTGGTCGCTGCCAGATCTCCCAGGGCGGTAGCCCGAGACGAGGCAGCAGCGCATCGAGCATTGTGAACCACCGTTCTGTTGGCATGGCGGTCACGCCGTCAAAACCGATAGCACTTCGGCGTTGGCGAATCAGTGCACCCGCATCTTGTGTACAATCAATCGGTGCCAGGAGTGGCCACTGCGTGGATGGGATCAGCGATGGAGAAGGAGGGGCAGGCCGTTCAGCAGCAAGATGCACCGCATTGATTCCTGCCCAATGGACATGCTTAGCGCTAAGGCGATTGGCCTGCCCGACAAAGTTCAATTTGCTGGCCAGGGCTGCGGCTGTCTGAGCCGAATCCAAAGAGTCGGGTGCATTCCCGCAGCCAATCCAGAGCGCCACTTCTACCGCTTCGCTTTCCTGCTCCGCAAAATCGCCACTGCGCGCGACGCCAGTTAGCGCAGCAAGCGCCGCATCATGCCAGTTCTCCAGTACCTGCGCGCACCAGCCAAGCGTGGCGGCAGCATAGCTGACCGCAGCTAGGGCATGGCCGCAGTCGTGTTGACAATAGCGGTAGGCGCGCAGGCCATACTTCCAGGCTTCGCGCCAATGAATAGAAGTAAGAATCAGCACGAAGCCGCCAGTCAGCATGCCACCCCAATCGGGATTGGCCTCGGCACGCCGTTCCAGGCTGTGGTCGTAGCTGACATAGTGATGCACGCCGCTCGGAAGGCCGTTGCATGCAGCGGCGAGCACATAGCACTCAGTGGGATGCAAATTTCCGCTGGAAGGATTGCAGCGCAACGCCCAGCGTGAGCCGCCGTATTCTTTCCATGCAGACAAGCCAAAACTCAGTTCCAGCAGCGTCGCCAAACCGGCCAGATTGATCACTGCCAGTGTTTGCCGCCGGCCGCTGCGGACCTCGGTAAACGGAATCTGCAAGGGAGCAGTCCGTAAAGGCAACTTACAGAGTTGCGTTCCTGCATAGCGGCGAAACGGATCAGGTTGATTAGCCCAGTCCAGGCCGCCAGGCCCCGGTGCATAGCCATCCAAACGGTGCTTACTGGCTTCGTGATAGGCGATAATGGTTGATAATGCGTTCTTACTCATGGCTCACTAACAAAAATTATATTTCGCTGTACTTGCTAATTTCAATTTTCCGGGATTGGTTTCTATTGTTCTTCTTGCACCAAGTTTCGTTGGCGGCCGCGATCAAGCCATCTGCAAACCCAGGCCAGGCGTGCAAAATTCTGGAATGCGATAAGTATGGAGCAGTGCATTCCAGTTAAGTCATTCCCCTAAAGCAGGGCAGCGCATTATGCAGCAGGGTGAGCGAATTGATGTGAGGCTTCCTTTAGTTGCGATTAGACATGATTAGTAATGGATTTGAAAATATTTTCGACTGTTTCCCGCTCGATGTCTCGGGTAATGAAGACGATTTTCGAGCGCCGGTCTTCACCCGGCCAGGCGGGCAATGGCACCAGCGGGTGGAGTATGTGCTGTACCCCATGCAGAACCATAGGGTGGTCATTACCTTGGATATTCAGGATACCCTTGATACGCAGGATATTGCTGCCCATACAAGACAGCAGATCCAGCAAGGTCGGGTAGATTTGTTTGATAACCGGTTGATCGGTGGTGAAGCAATATGCCCGGACATGATCATCATGGCGATTGATGTCGTGCACGTGGCTATCGTGATCATGATGATCCTCTGTATGACCCTGTTCATCATGGCGAGGCTTGTTCGCAGCGTCTGCCAAATAGGCTTCTTCCCGGAGCCAGCGTTCCACATCGGACGTTTTTTCCTGGGTTGAGAATAATCCCAAATCCAACAATTTTTCTGCTTCAATCTGACCATGTGCAACTTGCCAGCGTGAGGCGGCAGGGTTGATGACGTTCAGTCGCTGGAGCAAGTCGGTTTTATTTTGAGGTGTCGCCAGATCGGCCTTGGTCAGCAGCAGGCAGTCTGCAATCGCAGCTTGCTTGATCGCTTCATTATACGTGCTCAGGGTGTGGTTTCCCGTGGCCATGTCGATGGTTGCCACGATACCATCCAGCCGATAACGGCTGCTAATCTGCAGATTCGTCATCAAAGTATGGATGATAGGAGTTGGGTCAGCCAGGCCGGTCGTTTCGATCAAAACGCGATGAAATTGCCGTTTTCCATTGCGCGAGAACCGCCAGGTGAGATCTTGCAGCGTTTTAACAAGATCGCTGCGGATAGTGCAACATAGGCAACCACTGCCCATCTCCATCACCACGTTGTCAGTATTATGTACGACCAGTAAGTGATCTAATGCGATTTCCCCGAATTCATTGATGATCACCAAGGTATCCGTCATCATGGATTGCTGCATGATATGGTTCAGGATTGTGGTTTTGCCACTACCTAAATAACCCGTCAGCAACGTCACAGGAATCAGCGAAGGGGTAGTGGACGTAAGTGTCATGGTAAATTATCTAGGTAGAATAAAGCCTGTTGCTACTTTAGCATACTTCAAATCACTACTAACGAAACACCATCTGACGCATTGAGGGCATAATGTAAACCGTGCTGCATCCAGGCGAGTCGAAGCGGCAGCCTGCTAGCACTGGCCTTCGACGGGCTCAGGCCGAACGGTGTATTTGAAATGTTTTACTGAAACGATCTACTAGAATAATGAGCAAGTTTCCATACTGAAAAGATGTGTTCAGAAGGAGAACCATGATAAACAAGCAATTCTTGATCGGTTGGCTATTGATCTTAGCGGGGAGCAACGTCCCTGTTTTTTCATCAGAGGGCTATTCCTCACATGGTGCGCATGTGCATGGTGAAGCTGCGCTTTACATAGTACTCGATGAAAATACTTTATCCATTGAACTCGATTCACCTGCAATCAACCTGATCGGATTTGAACATGAGCCAAATAATGAGGAGCAAAAATCAGCTATATTAAACGCAAAGCAAACGTTGGTATCTGCAGATCGTCTGTTTCATTTTTCAACTACACAATGTTCATTAGAAAATGTGGAAATTGAAGTGCCTTATATTAATAAACATGAGAACAAAAATCATCAGCATCACCACCATGAAACATATCATGATCATGCTGATTTCCATGCTAGCTATATCTTCCAGTGCGAGCAAGCTAAAGACCCAGTGTCCATTTCGATAAAGCTCTTTTCGCTTTTCCCAGGTCTCCAGGAAATCAAAGCACAATGGATTTTCCAGGATAAGCAGGGTTCTGCTTCCTTGACAGCAAGTGACCCCACGCTAAGCGTTAACTAAACAGCAACTAGCTTATTCAGAATATGTTTCCACTTCGGCCACTTCCATCGCATAAGCAGATGTGGCAACATCGTTCTCTGTCAGCGTTGTTTTCAAAATACCCGTCACCCAAACTGGCTCATGCAAAGCCTCAAGCTTTAAACCCTTATCAAAGATTCCATAGACAATTTGATTAGGTGGTGGAGGGGGAACATGAATACACGCGCCAAAAAATGGCACTAAAAAGAAGCGGGTAACAATCTGTTTCTCACCAAACTCCAGCGGTACGATAAAACCAGGTAATCTTATTCGTTGATTATCAAATTCTGGCTTGATCCGTGTGGATGAAAGCGCTTGCATATATCGATCATCACTGGCTTGAGCCATCGCCAGCATGAATTGATTGCTTAACATATCTTCCTCAGAACCATCTTCTATTTCATCAAGATACGCCGGTGGATTCAACAAGGCATCGAGATCATCCTGTGGCATCAAATCGGTCCACTGGATAGTTTTATAAGGCGCGTCTTTAAACGCCTCTTGTTTAGCAAGCGTTTGATTACCTGATATCGCACCTGAACTGACATCAGGCTCACTCTGAGAGCAGGCGATGAGCAGTACAGCCAGGAAGCTGATGAATTTAGTAGATTTGTTGATCAAGAAACTAGGTTTCATAATAAGCAGGGCAGATACCATGAAATTAAAGTCATGCTACAGTATAGTACATTAGATTAAGAGTAAAACTGACAAGGAGTCTTTCTTGCACTCAGACTCTCCAGAAAATCCTACAACACTGGCTCCAGACCCTGCACCTCTGATAATAAAAATCAAGGATTTGCGCTTTTCCTATCCTGGAAAAATGCAATCCGCTGTTCTGGATATCCCTGAATGGCATATTGCCAGAGGAGAGCGTGTATTTCTCAAAGGGCCCTCGGGTTCGGGAAAATCGACTTTGCTCAATTTGCTGGCTGGCATCTTGGTTGCCAATAAAGGCAGCATAGAAATCCTTGGCCAAAACCTAGGGGCATTATCTGCCCGTAAACGAGATCGTTTCAGAGCAGCGCATATTGGCATCGTGTTCCAGCAATTCAATCTCATTCATTATTTGAGCATACTGGATAACATTCGGCTTGCAGCCCATTTCGGCAACAAGGGGAAGACCGGTCTTGAGTTGACCGCGAAGCAACTTTTTGAGGCGCTGGGGCTGGATAAGGCATTGATCACAAAAAAAGCAAGCAATCTCAGCGTAGGCCAGCAACAGCGTGTTGCGATTGCGCGGGCACTGATCAATGCTCCGGAGATTTTGATTGTTGATGAACCGACTTCCGCATTGGATAGCGATACACGGGATACTTTTATGAAGGTGCTTTTGCAAATCAGCCAAACCCAGGGTAATACGTTAATTTTTGTCAGTCATGACACGGCTTTGACCTCTCATTTTCATCATGTCGTTAACTTGGCAGAGATCAATCTGGCAGGAGGCAGCAAGTATGTTTGTTAACGTCGCCTGGCATAGCCTGCTCAATCGCAAATATACCGTGTTACTCACGTTGATTTCGGTAGCAATCAGCACCTTTGTTTTGCTCGGGGTAGAGCATATCCGCCACGAAGCAAAAGAAAGTTTCAGCAAAACGGTATCGGGTATGGATCTGATCATAGGTGCCCGTACCGGCCAGCTAAACCTACTGCTGTACTCTGTTTTTCGCATGGGCAATGCCACAAATAACATCTCATGGGAAAGCTATCGTGAGCTCGCAACCGATCCCAAAATTGCCTGGACGATTCCAATCTCATTGGGTGATTCCCATCGTGGCTACCGGGTAATGGGCACGACACAAGACTACTTTAGACACTTCCGCTTTGGTCAGAATACATCGCTATCCTTTGCGCAGGGCGGTCCCTTTGTGCAGTTATTCGATGTGGTGATCGGCGCCGAAGTCGCCAGAAAACTTGGTTATCGTCTGAATGAGAGTATTGTCCTAGCCCATGGCCTCGGACAGGCCAGTTTCAGTGTGCATGATGATAAACCTTTTCGCGTAACAGGTATTTTGCGGCCGACTGGGACACCTGTCGATCAAGCTCTGTACATCAGCTTGCAAGGAATGGAAGCAATCCATCTAAACTGGAAAGAGGGCGTAAAAATCCCAGGCAAGCAGATTTCAGATCATGACATAGAAAAACTCGACCTGACTCCCAAAAGTATCACGGCTTTCATGGTGGGACTTAAATCAAAAATGACCACGTTTCATGTCCAACGACAAGTCAATCACTATCAAAAAGAACCGCTGCTCGCCATTTTACCGGGAATTGCGCTCACCGAACTGTGGCAAATGATGAATATGATGGAAAACACCCTCAGATTGATCTCTATCCTGGTTTTATTTTCATCGTTGTTGGGATTAAGCACCATGCTGCTTTCCTCGATACGCGAAAGGCAGCGCGAGATTGCGGTCATGCGCGCCATCGGCGCCAGCCCCTTTTTCGTGTTTCTGATCATTCAAACCGAAGTTCTGCTGATTTCCTTAAGCGGAATAATTGTCGCGATTTTTGCGCTAGCGATAGGAATTTTCTTTGCTCAGTCGTTGCTCGCAGAAAATTATGGAATCTTTATTAATCACTTTGTTCTCAACCGTGAGACGCTCGGTATTTTAGGAATCATCGTTATGGGCACCTTGCTGCTCGGACTCATTCCCGCACTCAGTGCCTACCGCCTGTCCCTGCACCATGGTCTTGCTGTGAGGAGTTGAATGAGGTCATTTAGCTCATACGAGGGAATATAGTAAATTTTTAATGCGTTCTACGCTTTTCCACTGCCTCAGCCAACAAATGCAATACCTGCTCGGTAGTCTCGAAGCTGATGCAGCCATCAGTAATGCTTTGTCCGTAAACCAATTCTTCGCGTTTCTTGCCATCCGCTTTCTGATTGCCTTCGACCAGATGACTTTCGATCATCACGCCACAGATGGCTTTATTTCCGCCCGTAATCTGTTCGGCTACATTGGCTCCCACTTCCGATTGGCGCCGGTAGTCTTTATGGCTATTGGCATGACTGAAATCGATCATCAGGTAAGGTGGCAGCTTAGCTTTGGATAAATCTTCAATGGCCGAAGCTACACTGACTGCATCGTAGTTAGGTTTGCGCCCGCCACGCAGGATGATATGACAATCTTCATTTCCCTTGGTCGCAAAAATGGCGGTACGTCCCTCTTTGGTAACCGAAAGAAAATGATGCGGACGAGAAGCCGCGCCAATCGCATCGATAGCGATATTTAAATTACCATAGGTGCCATTCTTGAAACCAATGGGACAGGAAACACCGGAAGCTAGTTCACGGTGCGCCTGGCTCTCGGTGGTACGTGCGCCAATCGCAGCCCAGCTAACCAAATCTGCCAGATATTGCGGACTGATCAAGTCAAGATATTCCGTTGCCGTAGGCATTCCCAGATTATTCAAATCCAGCAGTAGCTTACGCGCCATGCGCAAACCCTTATTGATGTGGAAGCTGTTATCCAGGTCAGGGTCGTTGATCAAACCTTTCCAGCCGACGGTTGTCCGTGGCTTTTCGAAATACACCCGCATGATGATGTGCAACTGATCCTTGAACACCTCGCGCAAATGCTTCAAACGGGCTGCATATTCCAGCGCTGCATCCACATCATGAATGGAGCAAGGACCTGTCACCACTAGCAAGCGATCCTCTTCACCATGCAAAATACGGTGAATGGCCTGCCGTGCGGCATAGACTGTTTCTGTTGCAACTTCCGTTATAGGGTATTCACGGTGTAATTCCACCGGTGGGGTAAGTTCATGCATGCCGATAATGCGTATATCATCGGTCTGAAATTTCATAATGGTTCCTTTGTTTAATTGCTTACGATCCGGCCCAAAGATTCATTTTTCCGCAAGCAATACGAAAGCTTGCAGAAAAGCACAAATACTATTTTAACCTAGTCGGAACTTACATTTTGCCAGTTTAGGAGAGAAATTTATGGTAAAAAGCAAAGCAGGTCGGGAGAGGAGGAACCTCGACCGTACAGCATTGGACTTATGAAATTGCTCCTTTGTGAGGGATGAGATGTATTGGGATATCAAGACGGTCAAACCACTACCCGATAACCACATTTATGTTATGTATGTCCGATGCACCCAAATCCGTAGCAACTTCAGCGTGAAATGCTATTATACTTATCGCTTGGTTCAAGCCGGAACGGGCCGCTATCTACTGGACACTAAAGTTGGGTTAGGCAATGGCTGCAAGGGAAGCAATGGCAAAACAAAAGCCCCGCCGGCTGCAATAGCCCGGCAGGGCTGCTAGTTTTTACATTTTCAATCAGCTCTCACAAATCACATCGATTTGCTTTTAATTCATCAAGCTTCATCCCGGAGTTGCGCGTGATTCATAAGTTTTGAACATATGGCGTATCAAAATTCTCCTAAGGTTTGCTGCCTGGATAGCAGCAGCACATTGTTAATCCTCAGGCTTCTCACACATGGCATCGCCGCGCATTTCGCAAGCACGCCATCGGATTTTCTTCGCCCAATAAGTGAAAGCTTGCTCGACATCTTCCCACTGGCTCAGTGATTTCCAGGCGTATTTGCCTCCTCCACGGCGATCAACGCCAGCAGCCAGTAATTCGCCAGTTTGGCTATCTGTTGCTTCCATTTCGATGGAGGCTTTGCCGACTAAGCTTTCCGTTCCACTGAGCGCTTTCTTTCCTTTGGACACGATGAGGGAACCTGGATGCATAGCCGTAAGGTTATCCAATACGGGTACACCTTTCCCAGCTTCCGTGATGCCGATGCGAATCCTTACGACTCCAGGGCCAGCTTGCTGGACCATGGTATAGTCCTTGCGCAATTCTTCATCGACGCGAGACCAGAGAAATTGCGATAAATGGTTTGCATCTTCCATATCGATATTCTTGGCGCTCGATTTTTCTCCACGCCAGACCTGCACAGGCTCCAGCAAGATTTTCGTGTAGGATTTGAACTTGGTTTTATCCGGTGTTAAATAAACCAGCGACGCCTCAGTTTCGTTCGCTGCGGGACGGAGCATGGAGTAGTCCTCTAAAAAACCGGATGGCTCAGCTTTTCCATATCCTCCAGCCCGTTCGGTGGTGGCACACGCTGTGAACATTACTACACATATACCAATCAATATCAGCCGTTGTATAATCATGATTCGCAGTCTCCTTAATAAACACTTCGCACAAGAGTTTATCTTCTGACACTAGAGCATTCTGCATTTAAGTACGTCCATACCCTGAATTCAGGAAGTAATTTCTGCATTCATATGCTGAGAAGAGC
>NZ_JAWJYP010000045.1:0-13849 GCF_033063275.1 Nitrosomonas sp. Is37
ATAGCCTCTAGCGCTAGACGCTGCGCTGCTTGTTCCCATTGTAGTTGCCATTTAAATTTCCTCCTGTTTTTCATTTATTAGAAAAAGTATATCGCTACTTACCTACGATATTACTCTTATTCGCTATTTCATCATCCCATAAAAACCTTCCTGTCTTCATGGCTTCCGAATAGCTTTCCTTTAAATTACTCCTTTTCCTTTTTTGTTCCAGCTAAAAAGTTCAACACCCTTCCTTCGCCGGCCACACTTTACAGGCTAGTCACCTTCATCATTTTAGTCAAGCAGTTTTTCCATATTTATAGCAGGGGATTTCAGCAAAAAATAAAATCCATCACTGCTTCAATAGTTTGGGTGAACGATAAATTATTCTTCCAGAATTTAAAATTTATTATTCTATCGAATTCATTTTTTGGACACTATTCGACAAAATGAATGTCTTAATTTTGAAATTATGCAAAATCATTTAGAAAATCATTTAGAATATGAGATATTTTTTGCAAACTTTAATTATCTGCAAGCACTCTTAACTTACAATAAATTTACTAAGACTACTTAGAAACTATAGCCTATAGCCTGAATCTGTTGTATTTGATATTGAATAGAAAAAAATATAATCTCTCTACATATCATACTCATATTAAAGTAGTGACTTCATCGATACTGAATTAATTAATCAAAAATCTATTGTCAAAATCTAAAACTAACAATAAAAGATAAAACATAACTTTTGTTTTTGTATATTTATCTATCAAAAGTATGAATGATAGGGAACCATTGCTTGCGCTTAATGATAAAATTGTTGCGGCTGTTACTCTTTTAAAGGCTGGCAAAAATGTAGCTTTTCCTACAGAGACTGTTTATGGGCTCGGAGCAGACATCGCTAATCCTTCAGCAATAAATCGAGTTTATGAAATAAAAGGACGCCCTATTAATCATCCTCTTATAGTTCATTTCGCAGAAATGAATCAATTAGAATATTGGGCAACTGATGTACCCGATTCAGCCTGGCAATTAGCTGAGCATTTCTGGCCAGGACCTCTTACCCTAATTCTGCCCAGAAGCTCACATGTACCACTTAGTGTAACGGGTGGCCAAAATACTGTCGGCTTACGTATTCCTGATCATCCGATTGCACTTGCTCTACTAAGAGCACTTGGTAGAGATAGAGCGCTTGTCGCACCTTCAGCAAATCGCTTTGGCAGATTAAGTCCTACTTCGGCAAATCATGTATATGAAGAATTTGGCAATAAAGTGAGCATGGTTTTGGACGGAGGCACTTGCAAAGTTGGCTTGGAAAGTACCATTATCAGTTTTTATAATTCAACAGCCATTCTTTTACGCCCCGGCGGTATCCCCATAGCATCACTTGAAGATGTACTAAAACAAAAAATCGTCTTGAAAGGAAATCAAGATATAGCTTTACGGACTCCGGGTAATCTATCCTCTCATTACGCTCCTGCAACACCTCTCGAAGTGTGGCCTACCGAATCAATTCAACAACGTGCACAGCAATTGAATAAAAATGGGTTACGAATTGCTCTAATTGTTTGGTCTGATTCCGATTATCTTTCCCAAGCTGCAAATGAAAACATTCATCTTTTTTTAATGCCGGCTGATCCAATCGAATATGGTCATCAATTATATGCCACACTTCGTCAACTAGATCAGAAAGGGTTTTTTCGTATGTTGGCAGAAGCTCCCCCTTTAGACTCAGCATGGCTAGCAATTTCTGATCGCCTGCAACGCGCCAGCTATAACACATCAACTCATCTATGAAAAAAAATAATATTCCGCTTTCTGCAGTGTTATTTGATGTTGACGGTACTCTTGCCGAAACTGAACGAGACGGACATCGCCCTGCTTTTAACGCTGCATTTAAAGAGTTTGGACTTGATTGGAATTGGGATACTGAACTATATGGCCAATTACTCAAAATTACTGGTGGCAAAGAACGTATCCGCTATTACATCGAAAAATACGCGCCCAGCATATTAAACAAGCGCGATTTGTCTGACTGGATTGCTGAATTACATAAAACTAAAACCAAATATTTTCTTGATTTATTAGCAAAAGGGAATATTCCTCTGCGTCCTGGTATAGCACGACTAATTCATGAATTGCGTGAAAAAGAAATAAAAATAGGGATTGCTACAACCACGACATTAGAAAATGTAACCTCTCTATTAAAATTTACATTGGGGGAAGAATCTCTTAACTGGTTTGATGTTATTGGCGCTGGAGACATCGTGCCCCAAAAAAAACCCGCTCCAGATATTTATTACTGGGTACTCGAAAAACTTGGATCACCACCTCAACAATGTATCGCAATTGAGGATTCAGAAAATGGATTACAATCCTCTTGCGCAGCAGGTATTAAAACTATCATCACAATCAGCGAATATACATATTCACAAAATTTCAATGGTGCAGCGATGGTTTTAACTGACCTGGGAGAACCAAGTAGATTGCCTTCTATTATCTCAGGAGATATTGCTATCCTCAATAATAGATGGATTGATGTCTCGACTTTGATCACTTTAATAGAATCTAATGATCGGCAAGCTCTATAGTTTCAGTATGATAATAATCTGACTATTACAATTTTAATCCCAAAAACGCTATAAGATTCTTTCAAAAAGAAGATAAGCTTGATCCTTGGTAAAACATGCTCTTTGTAATCTTATATCCATAACGGTTAGTAGGTGGGTAGAGATTGCATCCTGCTTCAGCCGGTCGTTTGTTTAAATCCAGAATTCTCCATTAGAACCTCAAATTTTAATAAAATCAATAAATTATTCTAATATTTCTTTTTAAGAATACTATTGCGAATCAAACGATTAGATTGCTAGCGAGAAACCTGGGTTTAATCAAATGCGTTAGTGGATGGAATTGGATTATTAATGCAGCATCTATTGCAGATTAGAATTATCAAGCACGCCAATCATGACAAGCTGCAAACTCAGGAATTATTATCACTATTTCAGTCTCAGTGACGCGACTATCTTCAAATTAATTAGATAAGAATTTAAGAGGATCAACAGGTTTACCTCGCTCCCTAATTTCAAAATGAAGTTTCACAGTATCGCTATCGGTGTTCCCCATTTCCGCTATTTTCTGACCTTTCGTTACAGTTTCACCTTCTCGAACCAAAATCTTGCTATTGTGTCCATAAGCACTAAGGTAAGCATTATTATGCTTAACGATAATTAATTTTCCATATCCGCGAAGTCCGCTACCGCTATAAACTACTGTTCCATCCGCAGACGCTAATACTGACTGACCAGGTTTACCAGCAATAGTCACTCCTTTGGATTTTTCAGTATATCTGCTCAGCAATTGGCCGTTTGTTGGCCAACTCCACTTGATATTATTACTGCGGTTAGCTTCTAACTTTTGAGGGCTACTTTTTGGAGTGCTCTCATTTTCAACAATTTTCTGTGTTGTTGGAGCTATGGCTATTTTTTGTGTTGTTGAAGCCATTTCTGATTTTTGTATCACTGGAGCTATTGCTACAGTCTCTGCTTTAGGAGGTGTAGTAGGTAAATTAGGTGTACTATTTGAACCTCTTAATTGAGCCACAGCTGTCTCGGAATAGGGCAATTTGACTCCTTTCGGTTCTGCTACAAGCGAACTGGCTGATGCCCCCGTGCCTGCTTGTGAAGCTGATGATGGAAGTTGCTTGGCCCTTTCGGAAGATAATATTGGCTGAGGGACTGAAAACAGTGTCGGCTGCGCCGTAACAACTTGCTCTGGTATTACTTTTTCCTGCTGAGAAGATAGCTTCTGCCTAGATGGTACGGACAAATCAATTTCCTGGCCAATCTTAAGCGCATTAGGATTTACAATCCCATTCCACTGGGCCAGTTCTTTATAATCAATGCTATGCCTGAGTGCAACCGCATAGAGGGTATCTCCTTTTTGAACAATATAGATTTGCTTAGCCGGTGCTTTATCTATTGCCTGATTTAAGTTTCTTTGAGACTCGACTACTGGAGCTGGATGGGGTGCAACACATCCAGTTATTAAAAAATAAGGAAAAACAAGTAACACGCCAGATAAAATAGTAAACAACTTCGATCTTACTACTAAGATAGCCATTGTGATAACTCCATAAATTTCTAAACAGGCTTTCCTGATCATAATATCCAGCATCTCTATTATGCTCCTGTACCGTTTATTTGCTAATGACACCAGATAAAATTGGAACAAACTTCACCTCATCCAGTATGGTCTCAATAAAACCCTGAGAAGTATGCTCTATTACACACAAATTCTGCTTTCGACTCCCTTTCGGATAAACTATTCTACCTCCTATCATTAATTGTTCTAGGAGCGATTCTGGCACTTGCGTGGTAACAGCTGTCATCATAATGCCGTCAAATGGTGCCGCTTCAGGAAAACCAAGTAATCCATCTGCATGTCTCAAATAAGCATTGCTAACTCTTAGCTCACGCAAACGGATACGTGTACGAGTAAGCAACGGTCCTATACGTTCAATTGAATACACTTCTTGCGCTAGTTGAGCAAGCACTGCAGTTTGATATCCACAACCAGTACCTATTTCAAGCACCTTACCGAGATTAGAATTTGCACGAAGAAGCTCGGTCATTCTGGCTACAGTCCATGGATTTGAAATTGTTTGACCAAAATTGATAGGTAGTGCCACGTCATCATAAGCTCTAGATGCCAGAGCTTCTTCAACAAAAAGATGACGAGGGATTGTGTTCATTACGGTTAACACCCTTTCATCGGTGATACCTTGCTCACGTAAACGCTCGACCATTCGCATCCGCGTTCGCTGTGATGTCATGCCAATACCGGAATGACGTATGCTCACAAATCAATATCTCCCATCATATTTTTTTCCATCCCCAACCAATCTTTCAGATATCCTATTTGATCATATCGAGTAAGATCTATTTGCAATGGAGTAATTGAGACACGGTTATTTTGAACTGAAAAAAAATCGGTTCCCTCTCCAGCATCTTGTGCTGCACCTGCGGCACCTACCCAATAGACTGTATCTCCTCGTGGGCTGCGAGATTTAATTACTGCTTCAGCCTTGTGGCGGCGTCCTAAGCGCGTTACTTCCATTCCTTGTAATTGCTCTTGTGGAACATCAGGTACATTGATATTTAACAGAATAGGTACATGAAATTTTTTCTCCATGAACCGTTTCACCATATTCAACGCAACATTTGCCGCAGTTGAAAAATTACCACTAGAAACACTTACGAGAGATACAGCAATTGAGGGTATGCCTAGGAGAAATCCCTCAGTAGCAGCTGCTACAGTACCAGAATAAATTGTATCATCTCCCATGTTAGCCCCATCATTAATACCAGAGATGATCATATCCGGTAAATCATCTAGCATACCGGTTACTGCCAGATGCACACAATCTGTCGGGGTACCATTAACATAATAAAAACCATTATGTGACTTGTGCAAACTTAGTGGACGATCAAGTGTTAAAGAGTTACTCGCGCCACTGCGGTCACGCTCTGGAGCTACCACGGTTATATCCGCTATACTAGAAAGGGTTTCGGCTAGACACGCAAGACCTGGCGCAAAATACCCGTCATCATTACTGAGCAATATGCGCATTTGAATTAACTTTCTGGAAATTAATGAGAAGTCAAAATACTATATTTGAGTCTACCCAATATTCATAAGAGACTCAAATAAACTCGCTAACCAAATTTAGACTTAATTATATGAGAATACACTACACTATTTAAGTGATTAATTCATCATATGCTAAAAATTAAGTTGGTCGGGGCGAGAGGATTTGAACCTCCGACCACTTGCACCCCATGCAAGTACGCTACCAGGCTGCGCTACGCCCCGACGACTTAAATTATAGCAAATACAAACTCCAACACTAGAATCACTCACAAAACAAATCAAGAAAGAAGCACTGATCCTACTCCCTTAATTTTATTTCTATCTAAGATATAACACCCTACTCTATCTTTGAATATGAAATTTCAACACATCTATCAAAATTGATGTAGATCCAGGCTACAAACGGTGACGCGTCATTTATAGTAAAAGCCCATGATCATAACGTAATTCATTCAGAGATCGAATAAGTAATACTTCATGATATTGGATAATAGCATTGATTTCCATGTCGCTTAATTGATTTCAGCTGTGCAGACCCTCACTGCTGCAAAGTATGAGATTTAACTCCACACAATTCATTTAGGTATGGGAGAAAAAATACTACTTAGTTTCATTTTTTCCATGATAGTTCTTCTCTACCATTGACTTAAGTTTCTGGCTGGCATGAAAAGTAACTACACGGCGTGCCGAGATGGGAATTTCTTCACCTGTTTTGGGATTGCGTCCAGGGCGCTGAGGTTTAGTACGTAATTGAAAATTACCAAAGCCAGAAAGCTTGACTCCTTCACCTTTCTGAAGAGCTATGCGTAATTCCTCATAAAAAGATTCTACTACTTCTTTAGCTTCTCGCTTATTGAGTCCTACATTTTCAAACAACAGATCAGTCAATTCTGCTTTTGTTAACGCCATGTTTACCCCACCTGTATGAACAAATTTTAGCTCGTAAACAAAATATAAGATTCTATAAAACCCATAGATAAAATCTATTAAAAAAATAATATGTTACCTATGTGATTTAAATATTTTATTTTTAAAATTATCGTATTAAAGACTTTTCAAACTTGAGAAATGGATATAAATATATTGTTATTAATAAAAAAATCCATGTAGGGAACTATTAAGAATATTCTTCAATAGTTAAATCAACAAGATACACTTTTCCTAATCTTATTCAGGATAAAATTATCCGCGTAGTTTAGCATTAAATTTAGATTCTAATATGCCAATCAATTCTGAAATTGCCTCATCTATTTCCTTGTCAACTAAGGTTTTTTCAGTATCTTGTAATAAAATACGAAAAGCAAGACTCTTCTTGCCAAATTCCATTCCCTTTCCACTATAAACATCAAAAAGGTGAATTTCAGAAATAATAGCCGCTTTCTCAGTATTTATGCTTTCTAATAACATCTGAGTACTTATATGATTAGCTACCACGATAGCGATATCACGTCGTACAGGTGGAAACTTGGAAAGTTTCTTAACTTTTGGCAATGTTCTTGTGGATAAAGAATCAATATGTAACTCAAATAATATTGCAGATCTGGGTAAATCATACTTTCTCTGCAAACGCGGATGCAATTCCCCTAGCCATCCCGCAATTTTATCGCTCTTATAAACTTGAGCAGATTTTCCTGGGTGTAAGGCTGGATGAATAAATTTTTCAAATCTCACCTGCTCTGGCCAGAATAGAGACTCTAAATCCATCTTCACATCAAAAAAATCAATATTTCTAGCAGGTTGCCCCCATTGCTCTGGCGCTGCATCCCCATAACAAAGACCAGCAATATTCTCAGTTTGCTGATAATTACTTTCATTATTCATAAAACAGCAACCAATTTCAAATATTCGAACTCTGGTTTGCTTACGATTAAGATTAAATTGCAAGTTAGCAATTAGTCCACCAATCAAGCTACTACGCATCACACTCATCTGACTGGCAATAGGATTCTTCAATACTACTGGTGAATCATTATTCGCAAAATCTAATTCCCAATTGGCATCGACAAATGCGTAATTGATTACCTCCCGATAATCTCGGCTTATCAAAATATGTTTTAATCGGGTAGAAGGAAGATCAATTACTTCAGATTCTGGAAGCATTGACATCATTGGGCGTGGTAAACTCGCAGGAATATGATCATACCCATATATGCGTGCTACTTCTTCGATAAAATCTTCTTCTATCACTAGATCAAAACGATAAGGTGGTGGTGTAACATGAAATACATCATCATTAACGAAAAAACTAAATCTCAAGCGTTCAAAAATTTCTGAAATTTGTCCGCTTTCCACATCAATTCCCAGCAGCCGTTTTATACGCTCCAGGCGAACCTTAACAACGTCACGGCTTGGTAATCTATTTTTAACCTCCGTTATAGGACCAGCTTTACCACCACATATGCTCAAAATTAAATTAGTAGCTCGCTCTAAAGCATCTCGTGTCGCAGCAAAATTAACTCCTCGCTCAAAGCGATGTGCAGAATCTGAACTGAATCCCAAGCGAAATGATTTGCCGCTTATCACTTCCGGAGAAAAAAATGCACTTTCCAAAAATAAATCTGTTGTTTCCAGTTGGACGCCACTTTGAATTCCCCCCATGATTCCAGCCAATGCCAAAGGTTCATCCTCATTCGCAATTACCAGCATATCCGGTTGTAACTCAAATTTTTGTCCATTTAGCAATTCTAAACATTCGTCTTTTTTTGCATAACGTACCCATAATTTTCCTGCTTGCACGCTCCCAATTTTTGCTAAATCAAATGCGTGCATTGGTTGACCTGTTTCCAGCATCACGTAATTAAGGACATCTACTACCACATTAATCGTACGTATTCCGCCTCGCTCTAAACGTTGAGCCATCCAAAGCGGGGTAGCTACAGCAAGAGATACTTCACGTATTACTCTTCCGCAATAAAGCGGACATACCTCAGGCTTATCTATATACACTGTTACAGTATCACTGATTTCGCTCTTAGCTGGTTCAATTTCTGGAGGAACAAAATCTATGGCAGTAATTGCTGCTACCTCTTGCGCCACACCTAATATTCCAAGGCAATCCGCCCGATTAGGTGTAAGCTTAAGCGTAAAAATCTGGTCATCTAACGCATAAAATTCTCTAAAATTCATGCCGTTTAGTGCATCCTTAGATAGCAAAAGTAAACCTTCTGCATTTTCACTTAACCCTAATTCTTTTGCAGAACACAACATGCCAAAAGATTCCACGCCACGTAATTTACTTTGCTTGATTACAATGCCTGGTAAATGAGCGCCAATTAAGGCACAAGGTACTTTCACTCCAACTTCAACATTTGGTGCACCACATACGACTTGAATGAGTTTATTGTCGGCTGTTCCAATATCAACTTGGCACACATTAAGTCGGTCTGCATCAGGGTGTTTTTGTACAGATATCACCTCAGCCACAACCACTTTATCAAAAGGTGGCGCTACAGGTTCTACGCTTTCCACCTCCAGTCCAGCCATAGTTAGAGCGTGCGCCAACTCATCACTCGAGTGGGGTGGATTTACAAGCGTACGAAGCCAATTCTCTGAAAATCTCATAACAATAGTTTATAAATAAGGCAGGCAGGTACTAACGAGAAGATTTATTTAATTAAATTGCTCTAGAAAGCGTAAATCATTATCAAAAAATAACCGCAAATCATTTACCCCATATCGCAGCATTGCCAACCTTTCTACTCCCAAACCAAAGGCCATGGCAGTGTATTTTTCAGTATCTATCCCGCCATACTTCAAAACATTCGGGTGTACCATGCCACAACCCAGTACCTCTAACCAACCTGTATTACTGCATACCCTACAGCCTTTTCCGTCACACATGACACAACCAATGTCCATTTCTGCAGAAGGTTCTGTAAAAGGAAAGAACGAAGGCCGAAAACGTACCGGTAAATCCTCACGCTCGAAAAATTTTTGCATAAAATCCATCAATATGCCTTTCAAAGCTGAGAAATTAACATACTCATCCACCCATAACCCTTCCACCTGATGAAACATGGGTGTATGCGTTACATCAGAATCACAGCGATAAACTCTCCCTGGTGCAATAGCTTTTAGAGGAGGTTGATGATTTTTCATATAGCGGATTTGAACTGGAGAGGTGTGGGTACGCAATAAGTACATACTATCCACATAGAAAGTATCGTGCATTGCACGAGCTGGATGATTCTCTGGAATATTAAGTGCAGTAAAATTATAAAAATCAGTCTCAATTTCTGGACCTGATGCGACAGCAAAACCAATCGAGTGAAATAGCGATTCAATACGCATCAATACTTGCGAAACCGGATGTAAGCTACCCATACCCAGCCCACGCCCCGGCAACGTCACATCTAATGTATCTCCTTCTAGTTGCGCTATCATTTCCTTTTCTTCAATAATTTTCTTGCGTCGTGCCAGCGCTTCATCTAATGATTTTTTAGCTTGATTAATCAGATTACCCATAACAGGGCGATCAGTCTGTGGCAGCTCTCCTAACCCTCGAAGTAATTTAGTTAATTCTCCTTCCTTTCCCACATAGCGAACCTTTATTTGCTCGAGCTCAGTGGCATTCTCTGCCCTATCTATAAGAATAACTGCTTCACTTACAAGATTTTCTAGGTTTTTCATAAAAGGTAATACATAAGGATCATGCAAGAAAAAGGGAGATCAAGTTCCTTAATCCTTGATCTCCCTGGACTTATTATTTTCGGCCAAACTATAAAGCTAGATTTATTCTAGCCCTTTCTACTATTTTCTCAAAAGCGGCTTTATCAAATACAGCAAGATCTGCCAGTACTTTTCTATCCAACTCGATACCCGCCTTTTTTATACCATTCATAAAATTACTGTATGTTAATCCATGCTCACGTGCTGCTGCATTAATACGAGCAATCCATAAAACACGAAATTGACGTTTCCGCTGGCGGCGATCGCGGTATGCATACTGACCCGCTTTCATTACCGCTTCTTTGGCTATACGATAGACATTTTTGCGTCGGCCTCGATATCCCTTAGCCAGTTTAAGTATTTTTTTATGGCGCGCATGAGCTGTTACACCACGTTTCACTCTTGGCATCGCAAACCTCCTTATGCGTAAGGTAACATAGCACGCACAGATGCTATATCCCTCGGATTAACACCAACAGTTCCACGCAACTGCCTTTTGTTTTTGGTAGTTTTCTTGGTCAGAATATGCCGTTTAAATGCTTGGGATCGTTTAATGGTACCACCAGCCCTCACTTTAAAGCGCTTAGCGGCACTTTTCTTGGTCTTCATTTTGGGCATAACTTAACTCCTATCTTATTTATATGATTTAAGGTGTTTCTATTTAGTTAGAAAACTTTGGAACCTACAATCACTTATTTTTATAAACCCTCTAAATTAATATACTAATCCAATCACATAACTTGGATGATTAGTATGCTCACGTAGATATTATAGCTGTTGAAATTTTATTTTCTTGCTTTAACTCTTACGATTTACTTTTTTTTATTTCTTTCTTTTTGGGTGACAACACCATCACCATTTGCCTACCCTCTAGTCTGGGAAATTGCTCTACAATCGCAAGTTCTTGAAGATCATCTTTTACTCGTTCCAAAAGACGGACACCAAACTCTTGATGTGCCATTTCACGACCTCTAAATCTTAGAGTAACTTTTACCTTATCGCCCTCATCCAGGAAATTAATCAAATTACGTAATTTGATGTTGTAATCACCCTCATCAGTATTTGGCCGAAATTTAATTTCCTTGATTTGGATCTGCTTTTGCTTGAGCTTTGCTTCATGCTTCTTTTTACTTTCTTGATAGAGATACTTCCCATAATCCATCAAGCGACATACTGGCGGCTGAGCCCCCGGTGCAATTTCAACTAAATCCACACCTTTCTCTTCAGCCAAAACATTTGCAATAGCAAGCGTAACAACACCGATTTGCTCTCCATCTATACCAATTAATCGTATTTCTGGGGCATTAATTTCCTCATTTATACGTACATGTTTTTCCTGACTTATGGCAATTCCTCCAAGCTGTATAAAAATCTACTTAATTTATCTTTTCTGAAACTTCTACTTTTAGACGATCTATCAATGTCTGCAAAGACATTTGACCAAGATCAATATTTGATCTACTCCGCACAGAAACTACATTATCCTTTACTTCAGCATCACCTACAATTATTTGGTAAGGTAATTTCTGTAAACTATGTTCTCGAATTTTATAGTTTATTTTTTCATTTCTCAAGTCCGAATCTGCACGAATACCATGATACTTGAGTTCTTTTACTACATTCTGAGCATAATCTATCTGGTTCCTTGAAATATTTAGAACTACCACCTGGACAGGAGAAAGCCAAAGTGGAAGTGCGCCCGCATGATTTTCAATAAGAATGCCGATAAATCGCTCCAAGGAACCTAAAATTGCACGATGCAGCATCACTGGAATTTTTTTCGAATTATCTTCAGAAATATAAATTGCGCCTAACCTGTTTGGCATCGAAAAATCTAACTGCAGAGTGCCGCATTGCCATACCCGCCCAATACTATCTCTCAAGGAAAACTCGATTTTAGGACCATAAAAAGCACCTTCTCCCGGCTGTAACTCCCAATCAAGCTGTTTCAGATTTAATGCAGAACTTAGCGCCATTTCTGCCTTATCCCACTGCTCTTCTGTTCCCACTCTTTTTTGTGGGCGAGTAGAAAGTTTGACTAAAACTTCATGAAAACCGAAATCTTTATAAACACGTTGCAACAAATCAATAAATTGTATGACTTCATCTCGCACATGCTCCTCTGCACAAAAAATATGCGCATCATCTTGAGTAAAGGCCCGTACGCGCATGAGACCGTGTAAAGCCCCTGATGCTTCATTTCGGTGGCAGGATCCAAATTCAGCAAGTCGCAGGGGTAAATCCCTGTAACTTCTGAGCCCCTGATTGAATACCTGCACATGGCCAGGGCAATTCATGGGTTTAATAGCAAAATATCGCTCTTCAGCTTCTGTAACAAACATATTCTCACGGAAGTTTTCCCAGTGGCCCGAGCGCTCCCATAACAATCTTTCAAGGACCTGTGGCGTACGAATTTCCAAGTAGCCATTTTGGTTCAGTATTTGTCGCATATATTGTTCGATTTGCTGCCAGAGAATCCAACCTTTTGGGTGCCAAAAAATCATTCCAGGCGCTTCTTCTTGCATATGAAACAGATCTAATTGTTTACCTAGTTTCCGGTGATCACGCTTTTCAGCTTCTTCTAAGCGAAGTAAATATGCTTCCTGATCTTCTTTTTTTATCCATGCTGTCCCATATATCCTTTGCAGCATTTCATTATGAGAATCACCTCTCCAATATGCGCCCGCTACTTTCATTAATTTGAAAACTTTGAGCTTGGATGTCGATGGCACATGCGGTCCGCGGCACAAATCAGTAAAATCACCTTGTGAATAAAGTGAAATAGTTTGTCCTTCAGGAATCGATTCAATTATTTGAGCCTTATAATGCTCCCCTTGATCCTTGAAAAAATTTATTGCAGCAGAACGATTCCACTCCTTTCGCTCAACCTTTAAATCCCGCCTGCTAATGTCTACCATTCTTTTTTCAATTGCAGCGAGATCCTCCGGTGTAAATGGACGTTTATATGAAAAATCATAATAAAAACCATCTTCTATGACAGGACCAATGGTCACCTGCGCCTCAGGAAACAATTCCTTAACAGCTTGTGCTAATAAATGTGCGCTCGAATGCCTTATGATTTCTAAACCTTCAGTATCTTTCTCAGTAAGAACAGTTAGGTCGCTATCTGTTTCGATACGATAAGATAAATCAACCAATTTATCATTAACCTTTCCTGCTAATGCTGAGCGCGCAAGACCTGCACCTATCGATTCTGCAACTTCTAAAACAGTCACTGGACGATTAAATACCCTTTCTGAACCATCTGGCAAGCGTATAACAGTCACTGATTTTTTCCTTCTAGTTAAGTAATTCAGGTAACGTATTTTTACTCTAAGTAAAGTAAAAATTACTTAAACCATTCGCTCTGTTTTTAGGACCTAAATAAAGAAACCCGCGCAGCGCTCATCTCACGCGGGTTTCACTTGAAACAAAAAGAGCTAAATTTTCAACCTTTCCGAGATCAGGCTTAATTAATCATCCTCATCAGCGGAGTCTTCTTCGGCAGAGTCTTCCCCTTTAGCTTCTTCACCACTGCCTTCTTCTTCGTCGT
>NZ_JAWJYP010000046.1:0-13780 GCF_033063275.1 Nitrosomonas sp. Is37
GTTTCAAGTAATACCACGCCCCAGAGCTTAGGTTGCTCGGATAACGCTTCTTCCGTTTTTTGGTTGATTCATAAAATAGTGAATGTTAACAAACAGCAAAAATCGCTACATCAGCTAGCTCTCACAATTTCCAAACAGTTTCTAAGGAAGCTCAAATTGATTATCAACGCAAGCGAATAACTGGGTTACATGATTCATTTATTCAGTTGTTTCGTGCGGATCTTGTGCAGGTATTTTCTCCTTGTTTTTCATGGTAGCTTTGACGGTAGCTTGATCGAGGTGAGGAGCAAACATTTCGATGAAGTCATAGACGTAACTGCGAATATAGCTGTTACGACTGATGCCGATGCGCGTCGTGCTAGGTTCAAACAGGTGACTGGCATCAATTGCGCGGAGATGTTTGTCGCGGTGTGGGTCGAAAGCCATTTTTGCTAGAATGCCAATGCCCAAACCAAGCTCTACATAAGTTTTAATTATATCGGCATCGATTGCAGTGAGCACTACATTTGGAGTCAACCCTTTGGATTCAAACGCCTGATTAATTTTTGAGCGGCCGGTAAACGCGAAATCATAGGTGATGATGGGATATTGCGCAATTGCTTCTAACGTCAACGGATGTTGTTTGAGCAGAGGGTGCTTGGGGGTAACAATAATACTACGATTCCACTGATAGCAGGGAAGCATGACGAGTTCTTGAAACAATTCGATTGCCTCTGTGGCAATTGCTAGATCAGCTTCGCCTGAGGTGACCAAAGTGGAGATCTGGATTGGGTTGCCTTGACGCAGTATGAGTTTGACTTTAGGGTATCTTTCGGTAAAGCGTTTGATAGCGAGTGGAAGTGCATAACGTGCCTGGGTATGGGTCGTGGCGATAATCAGGGTGCCGCTCGCTTTGTCGCTAAATTCCTGACCAATTTGTTTCAGATTTTCAGCATCTCTGAGCATTCTTTCAGCAATTTCGACGATAGCCTCTCCTGGGGGAGTTATTTTCACAATACGCTTGCCATTACGAACAAAAATATCCACACCCAGTTCTTCTTCAAGAAGTTGAATTTGCCGGCTTATTCCAGGTTGTGACGTGTGCAGACTTTCGGCTGCTTTCGACAAATTCAGATTCTGATTAGCGACTTCGCACAAATAACGTAATTGTTGCAATCTCATGATGGTTTTTATTATAACATAACATTATATTAATCTAACTTAATATTATTTTGAGATATATAATGATGCTGTTATGATACATTTATTAAAACAAAGCAAATCTTTCAAAAAGCATAATATCTGGACGAGAAATCGAACTTTCTGGGCGTGTTTGGTCAATTATGAAGAAGATATAAGAATGACCTGATACTGACTTGCTCAGCATCGCCTTCTCTTTTGAAAGAGTGGATGTTGATAACCACTAACGCCAGAGGATAGATATCGGATAAAATAACAACAAATATTGTTAATATTTTTTATCCGCATTGGCAGCAAGCTGGTGTGATAAAAAACTACGGAGAGAGAAATAGGATGAATTATTTAACCGATCTCGCTAATGATGAGGAAATCGACGCATACGATCAATCATTGCAGGATTTTCTTGCGCAGCGTATGGATGTCGATCGCTTTACTGCTACCCGGCTGCAAATGGGGATTTATGGACAACGCCAGGAAGGCGTCAATATGGTACGTATCAAGATTCCTGGTGGACGGCTGATACCGGTGCAACTCAATGCGATTGCTGATGCGCTGGAAGAATATGCGCAGCATGGTGAAGCACATATCACTACTCGCCAGGATATTCAATTGCACTATGTGCCACTGACGGATACGCCGGCTGTGATGCGTCATCTGGCAAAAGGTAAGCTGACAACCCGTGAAGCATGCGGGAACACGATACGTAATGTAACAGCTTGTCCCCTCGCGGGAGTCTGCTCACGTGAACATACTGATGTCAGTGAGCATCTCAGGGGAGTTGTCAGACATTTTCTGCGTAAGCCTTTGAATCAGTTGATGCCACGCAAATTTAAAATCAGTTTTTCAGGCTGTGAATCGGATTGTGCGCAGGGTATGATCCATGATCTGGGTGTGGTTGCAGTCAGAGAGGGAACGCGCTTTGGTTTCAAAGTGCTGGTAGCCGGGGGGCTGGGACATAAACCTCATGAGGCGATTGTGGTTGAGCCGTTCATCGAAGAAAAAGACTTGTTGTTAGTGATAGAAGCTGTGCTCACGTTGCACAACAAGTATTCTGATCGAGCTAAACGCGCTAAATCACGTATCAAGTTTCTGGTCGATAAATTCGGCGTTGACGGTTTTATTGAGAAATATCGTGAAGAGCTTGCGCGTGTCAAGGAAGCGCTGGCTGATCAGGATTATCCCAAAGGTGTATGGACGGGTGGCGTGGACAGTGAAGTGCCCGGTCCTGGTGCACCTCGCGCACTATTTGCGCAAAAGCAGGCAGGGCTATTTGTGGTGCCGATCAGTGTCCGACTCGGGCAGTTGACCGCAGTACAGATGCGAGGAATCGCCGGGATACTGGAGCAGCATGGTTTGAAAGAGATACGCACGACCCAAGATCAGAATCTGATGTTGGTTAACGTGCCGCAAGAAAATATTGCGGCTATTCAGTCTGCATTAGCAGGCCTTGGCTTGGGCTTGCCAAAAGCGGGCGATAATGTAGTGGCTTGCCCAGGGACTTCCACATGTCGTCTGGGAATCACTTCCAGTCCCACTCTCGGGGGTAAATTATCGGGAGGGAACGATGACTTGCGCATCCGTGTTTCGGGTTGTCACAATGGTTGCGCTCAACCGGAAAGCGGTGATATTGGGATTTATGGTGAAGGCAAGCGCATGTACGGCAAGCTGGTACCTCATTATCAAATGTATTTCGGTGGCAATGGCATGGCTAATGGGGGCTTGGCTTTTAAAGGTCCATCAGTACCGAGTGCGCGCGTTGAAGTGGCGGTGGAGCGGGTGAGATCAGCGTATGCTGCAGATCGTGAAGCGGGAGAAACATTTTTTAACTGGACGCGGCGAGTAGGTCAGGGTTATTTCGCTGAATTGCTGGCTGATGTCGTGGAAGTTAAGCAGGAAGACTTGCACTCGGTGCTGCGTGATCATGGTCAAGGTGATGATTTCAGAGTATTCCAGTTTGGCGGCGGCGAGTGTGCAGGTGCGAAACAATTACAAATTGGCACGGCTTTTTTCGATGCTGCAAATGAGCGCAATTACCGTAATGCGCTTAAGTTTCAGCGCAAATTTGAGGATTCGGTTAAGTGCGCAGAAGAAATTGCACGCTTGATTGGTCAAGGAGTGGTCCAATTGGTAGGTGGTCAGAAATGTGATGATCTGGTAGAGCAAGCGGAAGAGTTGCAACGCGTATTGCCAGCCAAGCCTAATCTGGCTAAAACACTGGCTAAGCTTGTTCAAGATTTTGCGCGCCCTGCCAATGAATTGACGGATGCATTGCTGACTGAATGGTATGCAGAATTGGATGCATGGACACTCGATGTGGCTGAATTCTGTACTGGCTTTAATAGTCAACTCGATTTAACGGGTTCGCTACCACAGGACATTGTCAAATCACTGCAAATTCCGAAAATCTCGCAGTCAGCTACGGCTCTATAAGACCTCTTATGAAAAATAGGAAATAGATGAGTCAATCTGATGTGGCGCAGAAGGTCGAGCAATTACACGTTTTGCTTGCAAAGATACAGCAGGAATATGCGCCTGCTGTGTTTGCCAGCAGTTTTGGTGCTGAAGACATGGTGCTGACCGATTTGATTGCGCGTGACTATCCGGGAATTGCCGTGTTCACGCTAGATACAGGTCGGTTACCTCAAGAAACTTATGATCTGATGCAGGTGGTGAGAGATCGTTATGGTCTTTCTATTCAGGCGTATTTTCCTGATGCAGCTGCAGTGGAAAGTTATGTCGCTCAAAATGGTCCTAACGGTTTTTATCAAAGTGTCGAGTTACGCAAGCGATGCTGTTATATTCGCAAAGTTGAACCACTTCAGCGCGCATTGACAGGCAAGCGCGCCTGGATCACGGGGATGCGTCGCGAACAAGCGGTCACGCGAGACAGTTTGGCTATATCCGCATTTGATGCTGAAAACAATATTCAGAAATTTAATCCGCTTTGCGAATGGAGCAATGCCGAAGTATGGATATATCTCAAGCAGCATGATGTGCCTTACAACAAACTGCATGATCGCTTCTATCCGAGTATCGGTTGTGCTCCTTGTACGCGTGCGATTACACCAGGGGAAGACGTTCGATCTGGGCGTTGGTGGTGGGAGAATCCTGAATCTAAGGAATGTGGCTTGCATGTAGGTAAAGTCGCCTCGATAAAATAAATAGTATTGAATTTTTTTTTGTTAGAAGGTAAAGAAGAATGAGTCATCGAACTTTTACTCACTTAGACGCCTTAGAAAGTGAAGCGATTCACATTATGCGGGAGGTAGCGGCTGAATGCACCAACCCTGCTCTGCTATTCTCTGGAGGGAAAGATTCCATCGTCTTGCTGCGGTTGGCTGAAAAAGCTTTTCGACCGGGACGTTTTCCTTTTCCATTGTTACATATTGATACCGAACACAATTTCCCCGAGGTGATTGAATTTCGCAATCATCGGGCCAAAGAGTTGGGTGAACGCTTGATCGTGCGCAGTATGGAAGATTCCATCAAACAAGGTAGAGTAGTGTTGCGTTCTGAAAATCAAAGCCGCAATCCCTTCCAATCGATTACCTTGTTGGATGCCATTGCGGAATTTCGCTTTGATGCTTGTATTGGTGGAGCGCGTCGTGATGAGGAAAAAGCACGTGCCAAGGAACGAATATTTTCATTCCGCGATGAATTTGGTCAATGGGATCCAAAAAATCAGCGGCCTGAATTATGGAGTCTTTACAACACACGAACCCATCCAGGGGAGAACATTCGTGTTTTTCCTATCAGTAACTGGACCGAGTTAGATGTATGGGAATATATTGAGCGCGAGCAACTGGAAGTTCCTTCTATTTATTTTGCTCATTGGCGGGAAGTTATTCCGCGTGATAGCGGCTTGTTGCCAGTATCACATCTGGTACAACCGAAAGAGGGCGAACATGTAGAAAAAATAATGGTACGTTTTCGCACCGTTGGAGATATGAGCTGTACCTGCCCGGTTGCTTCTCAGGCCAAGAATGTGAGCGAAATTATCGCGGAAACAGCCATGACGCGTATTACTGAACGTGGAGCAACGCGTATGGATGATCAGACTTCAGATGCCTCGATGGAATTACGCAAAAAAGAAGGGTATTTCTAATTCAGCTTGCTTACTGGAAGAAACGACCCATTTCTATTTTAAGAACCACTTGTCAAAGGCTATTATTAAATGTCAGAAGTTAAAAATATAAGGCTTGATCGTGCCGAATTGTTGCGCTTTATTACTGCTGGTAGCGTGGATGACGGAAAAAGCACATTGATTGGACGTTTGTTGCATGATTCAAAATCGATTTTTGAAGATCAGCTGAGCTCTATTGCACGTACTTCAAATAAGCGCGGAATGCAAGCGGTCGATCTTTCTTTGCTGACTGATGGTTTGCAAGCGGAGCGGGAGCAAGGAATAACGATCGATGTGGCTTATCGCTATTTTGCGACGCCAAAACGTAAATTCATCATTGCAGATACTCCTGGCCATGAGCAATATACTCGGAATATGGTTACGGGTGCTTCCACTGCTAATCTGGCGATTATATTGATTGATGCACGCAAGGGTGTGCTAACCCAGTCTCGTCGCCATGCTTATCTGGCCAGTTTGGTAGGGATTCCTCATTTGGTCGTGGCGATTAATAAAATGGATTTGGTCGGATATTCACGCGAGGTATACGAGCAAATTCGTAATGATTTTGCTGCTTTTGCCCAAGGACTCCATTTAAGCAATATTGAATATGTCCCCATGTCTGCCTTGAACGGAGATATGGTGGTAGAAAGAGGTGACAGGCTGACTTGGTATGAAGGTAGGACATTGATGGATTTGCTGGAAAATATCGATATTGAGCATGATGTTAATACCGATGATTTCCGCTTCCCCGTGCAATGGGTTTCTCGCCCACAAACCGAAGAATTACATGATTTCCGGGGATATATGGGACGAATTGAATCAGGCTCCATTCGTGTCGGTGATGAAGTGACGATTCTCCCTTCTGGATTGTCCTCGCGCATTAAAGAGATTCTTTTGTACAAGGATTCTTTTGAGGATGTATTTGCACCGCAATCTGTCACACTGACTATCGAAGATCATTTGGATATTTCTCGGGGGGATATGTTGGTAAAAGCTGGCCAGCAGCCACAAATCAAAAAAGAATTTGCTGCGATGCTATGCTGGTTATCTGAACAACCACTTGATCATCGGCGTAAATATATCGTTAAACATACGACGCGAATGATCAAGGGAATGGTAAATCAGATTGACTATCGTGTGGATGTCAACACGCTCAATCATGAGACGGCAGATTCCTTGAAAATGAATGATATTGCACGGGTGGTGATGAAAGTGCAGCAGCCAATCGTATTTGATGACTATGTCCGTAATCGTGCTACCGGTAGCTTTATTATTATTGATGAAACGAGCAACAATACCGTCGCAGCCGGCATGATTTGTTAGATACGTTTTCTGGTGAATAAACAGAATTTTACGATGACGAGAAAAGTAGTCAGTATCCATCTTCATTCAAAATTAGCTTGAGTCAATCTTAAGCAATTGACGCCATTTTTCATCCTAAATCCTCCATTTCTCATCTATCTATAAAAATATCGATAAAAACAATTATGACAAATTTAGCATTAATGCCTAGCAAACCATCGATAGAAGCCGTTTTTCCTGATTTTAGATTTGGTATGGCTTTTGCTGATTTGTATTGCCGTGATGGTTTGGTAAAGCTGGATCAGGCGTTTCTTGATTTTCTGCAAGCGGGAGACGCTGAACTGCGTAGCCGCTTGGATCAGGCACGCCTAAATCCTGATGGCTTGGCGCTCAAAGATGAATCTGCTTTTCTGATTGAGCTTGCTCCGTGGTTGGAAGATTTCATTGCACAGTTATTTGGTATTGACAAGGAAGTGCATACACTTGCTGCGCGTCATCATGAGCTTGCGCCGCTTTATTTTTGCAAGCGGCAATTTGTGCAGCGTCGTGCCAAAACTAAGGTAAGCGATGAAGTGTTACAAACAATAGATGCTATTGCCCTAGAAAAGAAACTCGAAGAGGAATTTGGCGAACCTTTTTCCGAGCTGGTGTTTGCCACTCACGTGGCCAGATGGTTAGAGGATGAAGCAAATAATGCAGCGCGCTTAAATGATGCGTTGCACTATGCTGCCTGGGCGTTACGCACCCCTGAAGGGCAAGCACATACCCAGCAAGGCGTGTTATTCAAGTCACCGGCAAAACTCGATTATTTGCACTTGTTATCAATGGTGACCGATGATCATGCAGGCTATACCGTCCATCGGCTTGAGCACCTGCGTCAACGTGAAGGATTTTCGCTGACAGATCAAGGGACCGACCTGGTGGGTGCGCTGGATGAAGCCAATTATTGCATCTGGTGTCATGAGCAAGGCAAGGATTCCTGCTCAAAAGGACTCAAAGTCAAACCTAAAAATGCCGAGGAACCACCTACTTTCAAGAAAAGCGAGTTAGGGGCGTTACTCGCAGGCTGCCCCCTGGAAGAGCGAATCTCGGAATTTCATAAGCTCAAGACGCAGGGAGTGGCGATTGGCAGCTTAGCAATGATTGTACTGGACAACCCCATGTGCGCAGGAACGGGGCATCGTATCTGTAATGACTGCATGAAATCCTGCATTTATCAGAAGCAAGATCCGGTAGATATTCCGCAAGCAGAGACCCGCACACTTAAAGATGTGCTCGAATTGCCTTGGGGGTTTGAGATATATAGCTTGCTTACACGCTGGAACCCACTTAATTTACGCAGAACTTTACCCAGACCAGCTACCGGTAAGAAAGTATTGGTAGTGGGCATGGGACCCGCTGGCTATACTCTGGCACACCATTTAATGAACGATGGTCACACTGTGGTAGGAGTAGATGGTCTCAAGATTGAACCATTACCTGCAGAGATTTCTGGAGTCGATCTGCATGGGGAGCGTGTACCCTTTAGCGCTATTCGCGATACTAACATGCTCCGTGTTGATCTGAATGAGCGCACCCCAGGCGGTTTTGGCGGAGTGGCCGAATACGGTATTACTGTGCGCTGGGATAAAAATTTTCTTCAATTAATCCGTCTTTTACTAGAGCGGCGGCCAGAATTTGCACTTTATGGTGGAATACGCTTTGGCGGTACTATGACAGTGGATGATGCGCTGGCTTTGGGTTTTGATCATATCGCCCTGGCTGCAGGCGCAGGACGCCCAACGGTTCTTGATTTACCGAATGGTTTGGCACGTGGTGTGCGTGCAGCTTCTGATTTTTTGATGGCACTTCAGCTGTCCGGTGCAGCACAGGCTGATTCTATCGCTAACGTGCAGCTGCGCTTACCCGTTGTTGTGATTGGTGGTGGACTCACTGCAATCGATGCGGCTACGGAAGCTTTGGCTTACTATCCGGTCCAGGTTGAGAAATTTTTACAGCGTTATGAGGTGCTTGCTTTAGAACAGGGAGAGACTGTGGTTCGCAACCGCTGGGATGAAGAGGAACGGGAAATCGCTGAGGAATTTTTGGCGCACGCCCGAGCTATTCGTGCCGAGCGTGTGCAGGCAGCCAAGGAAGGGCGAGTAGCGGATATTCTGAAGCTATTGCAATCATGGGGTGGAGCTACTATTGCGTATCGTAAGCGATTGATTGATAGCCCTTCTTATACGCTGAATCATGAAGAAGTTGAGAAAGCAATGGAGGAAGGTATCTGGTTTGCTGAAGGGCTTACGCCGGTAAGTGTAGATATCGATCAGTGGGAGCATACCCAGTCAATTAGATTTTCTGTGCAAACAGTAGATGAAGCAGGGCAATGGCAAAAAATCAGGGAAGTTGATTTACCCGCACGTGCAATCCTGGTAGCCGCTGGTACCCAGCCGAATACTGTTCTTGCCAGAGAAGATGAGAAATATTTCAAATTGAATGGACGCTATTTTGCAGCTTGCGATGATCAGGGTAATCCAGTTAGCTTAACAAAGGGCAATCCTAAGCCAGAAACACCAGCGGTCTTGCTGAGTCACTGCGACGATGGGCGTTTTATCAGTTTCTTTGGTGATTTGCATCCGTCTTATTCAGGTAATGTGGTTAAAGCCATGGCTAGTGCCAAACAAGGTTACCCAATTGTCAGTCGAGTGCTTGAGCGTGTTACGCCGGCCTCGACTCAATTGAATGCACAGTTTTTTGCTGATATGAATCATCAATTGAGACCGACTGTTCATAAAGTGGAAAGACTCACGCCTAATATTATCGAAGTGGTCGTGCGCGCGCCCATGGCAGCGAAACATTTCCATCCCGGACAGTTTTTCCGCTTCCAGAATTTTGCAACATTAGCTTCTACGATAGGGAATACCCGGCTAGCGATGGAGGGTATTGCATTGACGGGAGCATCGGTAGATATTTCGAATGGACTTGTCTCCCTGATTGCGCTGGAAATGGGTGGTTCAGCAAATTTATGTACCCTGCTTAAGCCTGACGAACCCGTTGTGCTGATGGGACCTACTGGCACGCCCACCGAAATTTTACCCGATGAGACTCTCGTCCTGGTTGGTGGAGGACTTGGAAATGCAGTCTTGTTTTCTATTGGGGCTGCTGCCCGTGCAGCAGGATGCCGGGTTTTGTATTTTGCTGGTTACAAAAAACTGGTTGATCGCTATAAGGTTGCTGAAATTGAATCTGCGGCAGATACAGTTGTATGGTGTTGTGATGAAGCACCTGGGTTTGAACCTTCCAGACCAGGTGATTTTAGTTTCGTTGGTAATATTGTGCAGGCGATGGTAGCTTATGGCAGCGGTGCGCTCGGCGCACAACCTATATCCTTGGCAGATGCTGACCGTATCATTGCAATTGGCTCTGATCGAATGATGGCGGCTGTCGGTTATGCGCGCCATCATCAGTTGCAGCCATATTTGAAAAAGAATCACTTTGCTATTGGCTCTATCAATTCACCGATGCAATGTATGATGAAGGAAATTTGCGCACAGTGTTTACAACCGCATAAAGATCCTGAAACGGGTGAGATTACTTACGTTTTTTCATGCTTCAATCAGGACCAACCATTGGATTGGGTTGATTTTGGTAGCCTATCGTCACGCTTGCGTCAGAATAGCGTACAGGAAAAATTAACTAGCCAATGGTTAGGTCGTTGTCTGAAAAATTAAATTAATTAAAAAAGCATTGCTTTTTATAGTGTTTATTGTATTTCGAATGCACATGACTATGAATTTGATGGTTAAAAATTGCAATAATGCATAGATAAGTTATGTGTAAGTTTCAATCAAAGCAGTGAATACACCTGGATTCATTTATAATCACGCATTCAAGAAAAATTATGCAATGCATTAAGTATTTTCAAGTTTGAATAGAGGATAAGGGAGATAATCGATGCACATAGGCATACCTGCAGAAATTCATGCGGGAGAAACACGTGTAGCAGCTACGCCGGAAACGGTTAAAAAATATACTGCCAAGGGATTTCATACTGTTCTGATCCAGTCTGGCGCAGGTGCTGGCGCCAGTATTCCTGATGCTGCATACCAAGATGCGGGTGCAGTTATCGTTAATGATGTATCACAATTGTATAGCCAATCGCAGATTATACTGAAAGTACGCGGGCCAGAAACGGAAGAGCTGGCTCTAATGCGTAAAGATGCGGTTTTGATCGGATTGCTATCACCTCATCGGATGGAAGGAATCGAGGCACTCGCCAGACATGGTCTGACTGCGTTTGCTATGGAAAAATTGCCGCGTATTTCTCGTGCTCAAAGTATGGATGTCTTGTCTTCTCAGGCGAATATTGGTGGATACAAAGCAGTCATTATCGCTGCTAATGTTTATCAGAAATTTTTTCCCATGTTGATGACAGCAGCGGGAACAGTCAAAGCAGCAAGGGTATTGGTGCTGGGGGCAGGGGTAGCAGGTTTGCAGGCGATTGCAACAGCTAAACGGCAGGGAGCAGTGATAGAAGCATTTGATGTACGTCCTGCAGTTAAGGAACAAGTCGAAAGCCTTGGTGCAAAATTTGTAGAAGTTCCACTAACTGATGAAGAAAAGGCAAAGGCTGAAACAGCTGGAGGCTATGCTACAGAAATGTCGGATGATTACAAACGCCGACAGGGAGAATTAGTTCATGAAAGAGCTATCGTGGCGGATATTGTCATTACGACCGCGCTGATACCTGGACGCCCGGCACCCGTTTTAATAAAGGAAGAAACAGTTAAAGCAATGAAGCCTGGGTCGGTGATCGTGGATATGGCAGTGGAGGCAGGCGGAAACTGTCCTTTGACAGAGCTGAATAAAACTGTGGTTAAACATGGTGTTCATCTCGTTGGTATTGCTAATCTTCCTGGTCTAGTTGCTACAGATGCAAGTGCGCTGTATGCACGAAATCTTATGAATTTCCTTAATTTGATGCTTGATGCCAATAGTGGGGAATTCAAAATTAACCAAGAAGATGAGATTGTTGCCGGAACATTGATATGCTCAGGCGGAGAAATTATCAAAAAAGCGTAAGACAACAAGTAATCTATTGTTTTGATGTGCGCTTTAATATCAATAAAAGTTAATGAGTTCAAGAGGAATAAACATGATTGGTGAAATTGATCCAACGATAATTCATCTGACAGTATTCGTGTTGGCGGTTTTTGTTGGCTATCACGTGGTCTGGAATGTAACACCAGCTTTACATACACCGCTGATGTCAGTGACTAATGCAATTTCAAGTATTATTTTAGTAGGTGCAATGTTGGCTGCAGGGCCCGCTGAAACTGATTGGGGAGTCTGGTTGGGAGGAGCGGCTGTTATCCTTGCTTCCATCAACGTATTTGGTGGATTTCTCGTTACACAACGCATGCTGGAAATGTTTAGAAAAAAAGATAAAAAAGGAAGCGCCTAAATGTCTGCTGATTTGATTGCTCTCGCTTATCTGGTTGCAGCGGTTTTTTTCATTCTGGCGCTGAAAGGGCTTAGCTCGCCCCTTTCTGCTCGGCGTGGTAACTTGTTTGGAATGGTTGGGATGACGATTGCCGTTGGTACTACCCTGACCATTACTCAGAATTGGACATTAATATTGGGTTGTATCGCTATCGGTGGGATAATAGGTTCTATCGTGGCGCAGCGAGTCCAGATGACTGCAATGCCGGAGCTGGTTGCTTTTATGCACTCTCTAGTAGGTTTGGCTGCGGTATTCATTGCGATTGCCGCCGTTAACAATCCTGTTTCATTCGGCTTGCCTGAGATGCTGCCAGCTGGTAGTAAGCTGGAATTGTTTCTGGGGACGTTTATTGGTGCCATGACCTGGTCTGGCTCAGTCATTGCGTTTCTTAAATTGTCTGGTCGCATGAGCGGGGCTCCGGTGGTTTTCGCTGGACAACACATGATCAATCTAACATTAGCATTAGTCATGATTGGTTTTGGTTTATGGTTCTTTTTTAGTGACACGACCAACTGGACCGCATTTATCGTAATGACAGCTATCGCTTTCTTGCTCGGATTCCTCATTATTATTCCTATTGGGGGAGCAGATATGCCGGTAGTCATTTCTATGTTGAATTCCTATTCAGGCTGGGCCGCGGCAGGTATCGGTTTTTCGCTAGGTAATCCGATGCTGATTATTGCTGGTTCGTTGGTAGGCAGTTCTGGCGCAATTCTATCGTATATCATGTGTAAAGCCATGAACCGTCCTTTTCTTTCAGTCATACTGGGTGGCTTTGGCAGTGAGGGTGGAAGCCAAGGAGCTGCGGATGGAACACAGAAAACCTATCGCAGTGGTAGTGCAGAGGATGCAGCCTTCCTGATGAGTAATGCCGACAGTGTTATTATTGTTCCTGGATATGGGCTAGCTGTTGCCCGTGCGCAACATGCAGTCAATGAGCTTGCAGAAGTGTTACATGAAAAAGGTGTGAATGTTCGTTTTGCCATCCACCCTGTCGCAGGTCGTATGCCGGGGCACATGAATGTCTTGCTTGCTGAGGCAGAAATACCCTATGAACAGGTCCTGGAAATGGATGAAATCAATAGCGACTTTCCTAATACCGATGTGGTGCTTGTTCTGGGAGCAAATGACGTAGTCAATCCGGCTGCAAATGTGCCGGGTAGCCCTATCTATGGCATGCCTATTCTTGAAGCGCATAAGGCTCGTACCGTAGTAGTTGTTAAACGTAGTATGGCTGCTGGTTACGCAGGTCTTGATAATGATTTGTTCTATATGGACAAGACTATGATGGTGTTTGGGGATGCCAAAAAAGTGGTAGAGGAAATGGTCAAAGGGGTTAATGCGTAGAAAAGATTCTTATTCTTTTAAGTTGCCTTCTTAGCATTAATAGAAAATTAATTAATGTTGGCTTTATTGAGCTAGAATAAGCAGTTCCAAGTTAAGCGATCGATCGTACTAGGTACCGCACAAACTGACAGCTTGCTTATTGACGTGATTGTGGCAATAGATTTAAGCCACAATCACGCTCTCCGTTTTATTTCCTTATTTAATAGATCATAAGCGACAATCTTCCTTAGTTACAAGGAAGATTCAAGTTGTCCGCCGGTATAGTGGAGCTATAGTCAAATCTGGTGTATAGAGAGTTAAGCGGCTGCCTGTTTTTGATCTCCTGATTGTTTAATGCCGTT